>NC_014549.1 GCF_000197735.1 Glutamicibacter arilaitensis Re117 | reverse complement strand
TTTTCGACCCGCACGCCCCGGACGGGCGAGCCGAATTCAATGGGTCCCAGGGGGCTGGTCACGCGCAGCGGCGTGCGGTACGCGCGGCCCCCATGGCTCAAGATGCGGTCCCCGGCGCGCAGCTCCGCCAGGCGGTGAACGGTGATGGTCTGCATTGCGTCTCCTTTCGGAGCAGCCCTAACGGTAATAGTACTATCAGGGCCGCTTGGTGGTTACTCTGCTGCCGCGATCGTCACGGTAACGGGTTCCGCGGCATTCTCGATGCGCACGGCGTAGCCGATCGGTGTCCGCTCGACGTAGGCCGTGAGAACCGTACGCCCCTCGTCGTCATCGAAGTCCACGCGCCCATAGCGCTCGGCCTCCTCCTCGCTTGGGAGGTTCCGGGGCTGCACATGCCAGGCCTTCGGCTCCAGCCGCTCCCCCCGTGTCGTAGGGTGTGATGATCTGCTGCTTGATGACTCCGCTCCTTTCATTCTTTATAACTCTAATAGTACTATCAGAGTTACCAGAGGTCAAGCTCTCCGGGTCATTCTCCACCGTTGGCCAGGGCGGCCAGTCGGCTGATGTTATCGGGGCGGAAGCCGGACCAGTGGTCCTCGCCCGTGCCGTCCTCCACGACACACACCGGGGCCTCGGAGTACCCCAGCTCCTCGGTGACGTACTCGCGAGCTGCGGCGTTCTGCCGAATGTCCACCTCGACGAATTCGACGCCTCTCTTGGTCATGACGTCCTTGGTCATCTTGCATCGAATGCAGCCTGGCCCGGTGGTGTACACGGTGACCATGTGACTCGCCTCCTGGGTAATAGTCCTAGCGATTTCTTCTAACTCTAATAGTACTATCGTTGCGGCTAAAAAGCAACGGTAATAGTACTATCGTAGGCTGTTTTCCGCGGTCGGATAATGCCGCGCCGCTGCTATGTCCTGCATGAGGTCGATGATCTGCCCGGCACTTCGCCCCTGGTGGTTATCCAGGGTTTCGCGAACCAGGGCGGCGCGGCACTCCTCGCTGATGCCCGCGATGGTGTCGGCAGCCAGTTCCCGCAGATCACTTTCGGTGAGTTCGTTGTGCTCTACAGTTTCCATCTACATACCTCTAATAGTACTATCACCGCTACTAAAAAGCAACGGTGATAGTACTATTAGATTAGTTCCAGAAGCGCGGGTTTAGCGCCGTGGGGCCGTCATAGTCGATGGCCAGTGATGCCCTGGCGAGCTGGTCGACGTAAATTCCCTCGATGCGGGCATGCTCGGTGTTTCGCGCGATTTCCCGAACCTCAACATCGATTTCATCGGCAGGGGTGAGGCTGACCATGACGGCCATCTTGCGCGGCTGCGTACCCCGCGCGCCGCTCTTGGTGAGCGGGAGAACTCGGGCGGTGAACATCAGGCCGCCGCACTGGTGGCTACCTGGCACGGTGGCAAGGCCTGTAGCCCCGAGCGAACCCAATACGCCCGGGCCGATGGCCCGCCGTAGGTCGTTGGCGGTGCGGCGGTGCTCTTCGGTGGCACCGAATACCGCTTCTTCGGGATAGGTGAAAAGTGCCTTGTTCATGGATGTCCTTTCTTACGGCTTGAATTTACCACTGATAGTACTATTGCCGCTAACTTTACGTAACGGCAATAGTACTATTTGCTAGTCATAGTCGGGCCACCCTCGGGTAGGCCCATCCTCGACCCCTTCGGGAAATAGTTCCATCCAGGCCTTCTCCGCCGCGCGATTGATGCGGTTTTCCTCGTCGGCCCTTGCCTGCCACTCTGAGTTATCAGACATGACGCTTTCCTTTCTCTCTTTGCATTCCTTATACCTCTAATAGTACTATCACCGTTACCACGAGGCAAGGGCGATAGTACTATTCGGGAGGAATTTTTAGGCGGCTTCGGTTTCTTCTTCGCTCTCGGTGATTGCCTCGGCCAGGGTGTGCGCGGTGCGCAGTACGTGGGCGGCGGTTTCCTTGATGGTCTCGGCGTCGCCCTTGCTCCATCCGGCCACGTAGCCGATGCTGTAGGCGCTGGTGTCGAGTCCGAGAATTCCGGCAACGACGTAGGCCACGCTCTCGGCCTCGGTCTCCTTGATGCCTCGGTGCTCGACGTATTCGGCGGGGTCTTCGTCGGCGTGCAGGATGACGTGCGCGGCCTCGTGTAATGCGGTTTTGGCAGCTTGCGCAGGGGAGAGGCCCGAGTCCACGACGACGCGGCGGCTCCCGTCGGTGGTGGTGTAGCCGTTGGCTGTTCCGGGGATGGGTTCGCGCGTGACGGTCCAGCCCTGGCCGGTGAGGTAGTCGGTTACGGCGTCGACGATGCCGCTGGGGTCCTCCCCGGTGAGCTTGTGGGCGATGGTGCTCGGGTCCTGCGCCTCGGGGTCGATGGGGTCGGTCTGGCTCATGTCGAATACCGAGACGGGGAAGAATCGGCGGGTGCGCTGTTCCTTCTCCTCGCCTGTGCGCTCATCTTCTTGAGTGGTTACGACGTCGCGGCCGCCGAAAATGCGGATGCCCTTCTCTCCCTTGCGGACCTGGCGGCCCAACTTCTGCCAGGTGCGGTATCCGGCAACGTGGGTTGCTTCTGGCTGCTGGGAGAGGATCAACAACAAGTTGTTGATGCTGTAGCGGTGGAAGGACTGCGCGAAGTCCAGGAAACGGGTCCAGGCTTCGGACTCGCGCAGCTCCTCGACCTGCTGGGCAATCGAGGCTTGGAGGGCTTCGGCCTCGGCGCGGCGCTGCTCGTGGCTCTTGCTGTTCTTGACCTTGCGGACCATGATAAAAACCTCCGGTAATAGTACTAACAGGATGGGGTGGTGAGGCGTTCGCTTGGTGGCCTCGTTCCTGATAAGCGGAGCAGTGCCGGCGCAAGGAGTGAAGTGCAACCCGTAGGGCGGTGGGGGAGAAAGTTTTTTGGCCGAATAAGGAGCTTGCGACGCGGCCAAAAAAGTTTCGGAGGAGCCGCGGCGCAGCCCTTGCGCGTAGCGACGGCCGGCAATGATGGAGCGTCAGGAACGAGGTACGAGAGTGTGGCAAAGGTGTTCGGCCGCGCAGCGTCCGTCGGTGTCGGCCCGTAGGGCCGGGGGAGTGCGAGGGCGTCAGCCTTCGCTGGGGGAGGTGTCCTGGCCGACCTTTGGTGCAGCTTCCGTTCCGTCCCCACTGTGTGCAGGCCAGCCCTGGCGTTAGCTGGGCTGTGCACACTGGGCGGCGGGGGAATCCTGGTGTCGTCGTCCCCAGGTGGGAGGGTGCCTTGGCAGCCATCCACGTGTGGGCGCACGACGGTTCTAGGCGATGCGTTCGGCTCCCAGGATGTCGAAGAACATGCGTTCAATATCCGTTGCGGTGCTGGCGTCTCCGCTCGGTGCAGTGGCTTGTTCGGGCTGCCGACGGGCGGCAACTCCGTTGCGCTCCTCGACCAGTTCGCGTCGGGCTGCTTCGTAGTCGGCGCGGCCGTCGGCTCTACGTGGATACGGACCATATGCGTGGGTCCCGTCGTCAGGCAGAAGCGAAAGCTGCCCCTTGCCTGGGCGGCGGTTCGGCGCAGTGCGTCGGGGCGCATTCATCCAGGATTCCTCGGCTTGCCACCAGGCCCACAATTCGCGTTCGATAGCGTAGCGGTTGGCCCGGTCATTCAGGCGCCCATTGATGCCAAGACGTACTGCGGCGGCCTCGCGGCGGTCGGGTGTGGGCCTGTGCCAGCCATAGCCGTTATTGACCAGGACACCAGCGGCGGTGAGACGGGTCAGGACTCGGAGCATCTGGCCAGGTGTAGCACCCAGGGCACGAGCCAGGTCATGTGTTCGCTGGGGATCAGAAGTAGTGTGGGCGTAGGTGTTGCCTGCCAGGTGACCGAGACCAGGTCCCAGCGTGAACAGGTCATGCGCGGCGTCCGTCGTGCGGGCGGTGAGCGAGGCGATGAGGGTAGTTCTTTCTGCGGCCCCGGCCCCTGCGGGGCGCGGGTCCGCTTGTGACCGACCTGTATCCAGGGAGCTGTGGATAGTGTCCTGCGGTCCGATTTTCCAGGCAGCTCCATGTGGTCCCTCGGCCGTTCGTTCCTGGTTGATCCAGTCATCGGCTGAGAGGCGCAGGAGGGCCGTGCGGGCTGTTTCCCGGCCGATGCCAGCCATGAGTGCTATGCGGCGGGTATCGGCTTCTACAACGGCATCCAGGGCCTGTAGGGCAAGGACGCACAGCACGTCGAGCACACGGCGGTCTGCGGGGCCTCCGCCGCGGCTCCATCGGCCGGTCGCGGCATCGGCGCGGGTTTGGGTGTGTCGTATGTGGGCGGCGATGGCATCGGCGCGCGCGTCGAAGGTGGGGTCGTCACCGATCTGGCGATCGCTGCTGGCCACGTATTTGACGGCCTTGTCCCACTGTCGGCGCAGTACGCGCGCAGCGTCGATCTGGCCGCGGGGTTTACGCTCGTTGCGGTCTCGGTAGGTGCGTATGTGTTCCAGGCCGGGGCTGGTGGGCACGAGGGATGCCACGTCGGCATGCTTCCACCGTGCGGCGGCCGCGCCGATCAGGACGCGCCAGAGGACCGCTGAGGCGTCGCCGGAGGCGGCGTCCTCACGGAGTGCGGCGGCGCTGACGGCAGGCAGCTCGCGGCGAGGGCCAGCCAGGTACAGGCGGGCGTGGTCATCGAGGGGAAGCGGTTTGCGCGGGTCGATGGTGCGCGCAGGTTCGGCGTCGTCGACGAGGGCCGCCAGGCGCTCGACGAGGGTTCGCACGGCGGCCGCGGTGCCTGTGGGGTGCGTGAGAATGTTCAGTGAGCCGCTAAGCACGGTGGAATGCCCGCCATTGCGGTGGGGGGAACCTGGTGGGCGTACGCAGCCGGTGACGGCGTTGGCCAGGGGGGAGAGGTCGAGGGTGGGGCAGATGTGGCGGGCCAGACGGGCCATCGTGGCCACGGTCTCGGCGTCGATGCCTTCCGCCAGGGCGGTCCACACGTGGCGGCCACCGGCAGGACCGGATTGGCAGACAAGGGCGGCCAACCCGGCGTCATTGAGCAAGCCGGAGATGACCTCGGCATCGCGGGCTGCTGCATTGGCAGCGCCGGGCGTCTTGGCGTCGAGGTCGAAGCAGAGGAGCTTGAAACGTCGATCGGGGTCGGCCAGATAGACCGCCCAGGGCCGGTCTGGTTCGTGGGCGTTGACGCGGCGATGGCTGGTGTATTCGTTGAGGACTTGACCATAGGCGTCTACCGTTGCCAGGCGCACGCTCGGGCGTGGGCTGATGGCAGCGGTAAGTTCCCATGGCGCGTTCGTCGTGGCGGCATGGAACTCTGTAGATATAGACGCTATGATGGGATCAGCCTTTCGGTTAGGTCCGATAGGTACAACGAAGGTCCCGGCTTAGCCAGCCGGTTCTTCATATCGCCAGATCTGATCGGTCTTCCAAACTTCAACAGATCCGGCGCTAAGCTTCTGAATCCCCGCCCGGCCAAGGGCGGGGATTCTTTTTTATTTGCGGTCTAGAGGCAATTCCCCCTCACGAGGATGCGCGGCTGCCCAGCCTGCGGGGCGGCCCTCGGTGTCCTTTTCGGCAGTTTCAATAAGCCACTGCGCAAGGGCTGACCTGGAGGTGCCAGCAGCGGCCGCCATGTCAGTAAGACGCGCGTCAGCATTGGCCTCAAACCAGAGACCTATCTTTTTCGCTTCTTTGAGCGAACCGCGTTCGCGGCCACGTGCGTTCATAACAACTACCCTAGCGGTGACGGAACCATTATGCGTAACGACACGCGAATTTTTTCATTTCGCGGCGTAAAAATCAGTATCCGGTGGATCGACCGTGATCCGGTGGGGTTCGCTGACTCCACACTGCTCGCAGTTTGCGGCGGTGACGCTCTGTAGGCGGCGGCACTTGCGGCAGCGGCCCTCGTGGACGCCGAGCGCATCGGCCGCCGGGATCATGCCCTGTTCGTCGACGAGCTGCACGATTCCCTGGGGCCGGATACCCAGTACCCATGCTGAGGTGTCCTCGGTGACAGCGAGACGTACGGGACGGCCCAGGCGTGCGGCGATTGCCGCGCAGTGGGCAATCATGCCGGTGCGCAGCTCATCGACTGAGAGAGCCTGGCAGGCATGCTCGGTGCCGTTGATGGTCAGGCTTCCGGTCCCGTCGGGGCGGACTGTCGCGGTGAGCCGCGGCCAGTCCGCTACCCGTTCGAGTTGGGGGAGAGCCTGGGAGCGGATCACAGTCCGCGTGCGACCGCCGCACCGGCTGCCAGCCAGGCGCGCTGTGTCGCTGGTCGGAGGGACCCATATCGAAGTACCCCGTCGACCATCGCTGGGTCATGAGGGATGGTGATGGCTTCGCGGGCAAGGTCGCGGTATCCGGTAGCCACGCGGGTCAAATCGGAGGCGTGTGCCTTGGGATCGGCCTGGTTAACGATGACGACGGCTTGTTCTGCCAGGCGGGCCGAGCGTTCGTCTCGTTCGGCCAGTGCCTCTAGAAGCAGCGCTCCGGCTTCCGCGTGGTCGTCGCGGGTGGTGGTGGCCACCACGAGCTGGTCGGTGTGGTCGATCATTCGACGCCACATCGGGTCCGACTCATCGTTGCCGCTGTCAATGAAGATCAGGCGGTAGTACTTGCTGGCCACTTGGTGGATGGAGCCAACATCTTCGGCGTCGACGCGCTGTGCAGACGCCAGCTCCATCGGCTTGGAACGCAGGACGTCGAACCGATCGCGAGTTTGGTGGTGCACGTAGTGGGCGAGGTCGGCAGACTGCGCGCCAGTGCTTAGCAGGCGTTCGACCTGGGGCAGTAGTTCGAGCAGGGTCGCTTCATGCGGTCCTTGCTCGGTGCGCCAGCCGAGTGTTCCACGGGTCTGGTTGTTGTCCCAGGTAAGCACCCCGGCTCCGCCGTAGCGTGCGAATACTGCTGCGAGAAGTGCCGTGGAAGGGGTTTTGCCGGCCCCGCCCTTGCCGTTGACGATGGCAATGGTGCGTGGCCCTGGCCAGTGCTGGCTCACGGCCTGTACATCTGCCCGTTCGGCGCGTTCTGCTTCGTTGGGACTCATGCGGATTCCCATGCGTGTGAAGCTTCCGCGCCATCCCTTGGTTGCCGGTTCCTCGGCCTGTTCTTGGGTGAGGAAGGATTGGCGGCGTTCACGCCTGCTGGGGTAGCTGGTGACCGTTGCGGCGGTCTCTGCCTGTTGTTCGGCGGAGCGGACCCATCCTGGGGCCTGGTGCGCGGTGTCTTGGTCAACTGGTGACGAGCTGGCTTCTGATTCCGCCTCGGTTTTTGGCTCGGGGCTCGATACCTCCTCGGCCGGTTTTTCCCCGGGTTCTGGTTCGGTAGAAGCCTCTGGCCGCTGGCGCGGCTTGGCCTCCGCTGTCTCATCAGGCTCTACCGTTCCATCTGCGTGGATGATGAGTGGCCAGTCTCCATCAGGGTCACTCATGCTTGCGCGGACGCGGCGGCCGAGTTTGTCCGCTGTCTGTGCCACCAGGCTGATCACGGCGGTGCGCGCGTCGGGCAGGCTACCCGTGCGGATTTGGTGGACGGTTCCGCCGATGCTGACTTCTCCGGTGCCGTCGTCCTTGATGACTGCTTCAACACGTGGCCATGTGGCCGTTGTTTCCGTGCTCATGATGACTCCTTCGGTTAGTAAGTGATCCCGACTTCTGCCAGGAATGAGATGGGGTCTACCTTTTCGCCGTTCACTTGCACCTCGAAGTGCAGGTGGCATCCGGTGCTGAATCCCGAGCTTCCAGTGCGGGCAATCTGTTGTCCGGCTTTTACCTTGTCCCCCACGTCGACAAGAATTCCGTTCGCGTACATGTGGACGTACCAGGTGGTGACGCCTCCGCCGTGATCGACTTCGATACGCCAGCCACCGCCAGAGTCTTGGACGATCTGGCTGACGGTGCCTTCTTGGGCAGCCCAGATGGGTCCATCACAGCCACCGGCCTGGAAATCCGTGCCGAAGTGGAATGGATAGGTCGGTCCGCTAGGGGTCTGAATGACTGGACGGGGACCAAATGACGCGTTGATTGGTCCGTCACCCGGCTTGGCCCACCCGTTTTGGTTGACTTCGCCAGTCTCTGTTTCGCCGCTAGAGCATTCTTCGCCTCCACCATTTTCGGCATTGAGCCCGGTATCGACACCCGACAGTCCTTCAACGACGGCGACGGCTGCTGGCCAATATTTTTCATAGTGGTAGGGGTCGGCGTTGATCTGCACCCGGTGGGCGACAATGGTGGGCGCCAGGGATTCGCGGTCCTCGATCTTGGCCAGGACTTTGAAGAAACTGGTGGCGGAAATGTAGGGGTCCATTCGGTCTTCGTAGGACCCCCACGCCCCGTTATCACGCTGCTGGAACAGTCCGCGTGAATCTGGTCCCGGCCCATCCCCATAATCAAGGACACGCAAGGTCGATTCGCCCATGGCTGTCATCACGCCGATGGTTTGGTCTCTGACTCCCAAATCCAGGTCCTTGCCGGCCTGGATGATGTGGGCGGCATTGACCAACTGTTCATGTCCGTACCCTGAGATTTCATCGTCGGGAACGGTATCCGGGTCGATGCTGAGACTGTTGCCGGACCCGCCGGGATTGCATGCTGCTGCCGCGTCGTCTGAGCCGCCCAGGAGGATAATGCTGAACACCAGGCCCAGCACGAGTGCGGGTATGGCGATAAGAGCGATAAGCCCTCCTGATTTGCGCTCGGACATGATTAGTTGGCCTCCTCCGGCGGGGTGAAACGGCTGACCTTCCACGGAGCATTGGCAGCGCTGCGGTTCAGGATGAGGGTGTAAGTTCCTGCATTTGTCGGGACTTCCACGACTCCGACGTAGGCGCTGGAATCATCCACCAGCTTTCCGGCCCCGGTGACTTTGTTCGCCGGGATGGAAGCCGGTTGCACGTAGGAGTAGTCAGCGCTGGCCTGTTGCGTGAGAAGCGGCTGGACGTCAGCCCACCAGGTTTTCTGGTCCAGGCTCGGACGGGCGAAGGCCTTCATTGCCGTTTCCGCTGCCTTGATGACGCTTGTTCGTGAGGCTTCATCCCAGGTTGGAACGGCAACGGGTGAGGCGGTTTCCTGGGTGTCCTCATCGAGCTGCCCCGTGGGTGCCGGGGTGAATTGGTCCAGATCAGGCATTGTGGGAGTAGCACTTGGCGGATTACTCGATGCAGGCTCGTTGGCCTGCTGACCACCGACGCAAGCGCTCAGCGTGAGAGCGGCCGTCAGGGCAAGCGCTGCTAGGGCTGTTCGTTGCATATCATTCCTCCTCCAACGGCGCAGGGGTGTCTTTGACTCGCGGAGTGTTAGCTCCTTTGCGTAGAGTCTCCTTTAAATCATCACGAAGGATAAACCATGTGGTCCCCACCTTATAGCCGGGAATTACCCCGTCGCGCAGCCAGTGATAGACACCTTGCTTCGTCATGCCCAGGATTTCCGCGACTTCGGGCGCGGTCAAGGTCGCTCGACGACCTTCGAATAGTGCATCGAGGCCGTCAGTCATGGTGTACCCCCGACATTGCGTCCGCATGAACCAATATTATACGAAAACATACTGTGTCACTATCCTTAATACTAAAAAATACTCTGTATATCTCTATTGCTCTGGTTGCCTAAACTCGATAGAATAAAGATGTAGGAACCTATGTACACCATTATGATGCGGAGCGTGTCGTTGTGACAGATGCCAACAACCCGTGGCTCTCTCGGTCAACATCACCAGAGCCCGTGGACGTGAAAACCCCCGAGGTGGAGGTGCCACCTGCGACCGGGCCTGTGAGCCCGCAGAGCGGCGTCCCTGCGCCTGACCGCGTGGATCAACTGCCAGTTCAGGATCGCCAAAATGACGCAGATCTATGGTGGTTGGGTGTGCACGGTGGCGCTGGCGAATCCAGCCTTTCGACGCTGGTTCCAGACTGGCCTGCCGCCGACCATGGATGGCCACGAACGCCAGAAAACAATCCTGTCCGTGTCGTTCTCGTGGCCCGATCCAATATGCGCGGCCTGAGAGCTGCCCAGGCCGCCGCAACGCAGTGGGCATCGGGGATGGTTCCACATATCGAAATTCTTGGCCTGGTGATCGTCGCGGACGCACCTGGTCGGCTCCCTCGCCCCCTGCGCGATTTTGCGCAGGTAGTCGGCGGGGGAGTTCCACGCACATGGACTGTGCCGTGGATCGAATCGTGGCGTTTGGACGAGCCAGTGGCTCTACCTGACGCCCCGCGTGGTGTCCGTCGACTCGTCGACGAGCTAAGCGCTCTTATCCAATCCGGTGCCGACGGCATCACCAATCGAAAGGAACAGCAATGAGCATGCTTCTGACTGCTGCATCGACGATGGGCGACGTTGTCGCTGCGATGCCTCTCCAACTCCCTAACCCCGACCCGATCCAGCCCCCGGGAACCGGCGGTTTCAACCAGGTTATGGGCTGGGGCAAATGGGTTGCCCTCGCAGTCTGCATCCTGGGCCTGTTCGCCGCCGGAGCGTTGATGGCAATCAACTCCCGACGCGGCGAAGGCGGCGAACACGTCGGCAAGATCGGCATGGCACTAGGTGGTGTGATCGTCATTTCGGCGGCGGCCGCCCTCGTTGGCTTCCTGGCCGGAGCCTGATCGGAGAAATCAAAATGACTACTGAGGACAACGAACAGAGCCCCTTCACCAAGCCAGGATTCATCATCGCGGCTGTGGTGGTGTTCCTGATCGTGGTGCTCGGGGTGGTTATCGGGTTCGTCAATGCGAACCGAAACGATCCTGAGCCTGCGCCCTCGTCGTCATCGCCAACTAGCACCAGCGCCGCCCCGACCACCGAACCTTCGGCGGTCGCGGGCGGCGCGAGTGTTTGCGGCCTTGGTGGCGAAGTTCTAAGCGGTTCCCTAACCACCGCCCCAGAAGCAAAATGGGAATATATGGGAACAACGGCTTACCCAACTTCAGCGAAATTTGGGCCTGCTGAAAAAAGCGAGAAAAACTACCGCTACTGTTTCCAGCATTCACCGGAAGGTGCAGTATTCGCTGCCGCAAATGCCCTTGTACAGGGTTCTTCGCCCGAAGTATCGGGTCCTTGGATTGAGTACTTCCTCTCGGCCAAGACCCCTAATCGTAGCGATCTTCTCACCGAAGTGAGCTCGGGAGCCTCATCTGAAACTCGGATGAGTATCTCAGGTTTTAAGATCCTCGAATACGACGGCAAAAATGCCCGAATTGATCTAGCTGCCAAGGCTGTGGGCAGCGGCAACTCTGTCTATGCGTCCGCCGTTTATGACCTGGTGTGGGAAGACGGAGATTGGAAATTACTGCCACAGAATCCGTCCAATCCTCTGCGAATTGCGCAGATTCCTGATGTTTCAGGATACGTAGCCTGGGGAGAGTGAATAGACATGGCTAAGGACTGTGGTCTTTTTGATGCTGGCTGCAAGCTAGAGAACTGGGTTGAATCGACAGTTGGCGATGCGATTGAAAATATGGCTAACGCGATCTTGGAGGCCTTTGGTAAAGCCATCGGTTCGCTAGGAACGGTGTGGGTCCACATCGGAACGCCGAATCTCACGGGAACTGGCGGCGGATCGTCAATTGAGGCGGGCAGCTCGGCCCCAAATTCGGCGAACATCAGCATGGTTATGGGCTATGTAACCTGGATCAGCCTTGCCGTCGCAATCATCTCTTTGTTCATCCTCGGCGCTCTCATCGCTACGCGAATGCGTGCGGGTGAAGGTGTTGCAGCAGTTGGCAAGATTGGCCTCATCCTGGTAGCCGTCGTATTCATTTCAGGTGCAAGTGCCATGGTGTCGGGCCTTATGCCGTCAGGACCTAATAATGCTGGTGGCGCAGTGCTATTCATCCAATCTGGGCTGTGGTGGTACATGGGTGCAGCGGCAATTGTTTCCGTCATCATTGGCGGCGCGCGGATGGTCTGGGAACAGCGAGCCGAGCCTGGGCGCGAAACAGTCAAGAGTCTGCTGACCCTCGTGGTAGTTGCAGGTGCAGGCGTGACCATTGTCGGGTTGCTGGTCGCGGCTGCCGATTCGTTTGCAGTCTGGATCATCGACGGCTCGCTGGATTGCAGTGTGACCGAGGGATCAGCTTGTTTCGGAGAGAACATGCTGACGCTGCTTGCCTTGACCACAAATCCCTCAACAGGCGGGCTTGGCGCAATCCTTATTATCATTCTGGGGTTGATCGCGATTCTCGCGGCCGCGTTCCAGATTGTGCTCATGGTGGCACGCGGAGGAATGCTGGTCATTCTCGCAGGCATTCTCCCCTTGGCTGCTTCATTCACCAACACCGAAATGGGCAAAAGTTGGTTCAAGAAATGCATCGGCTGGCTCGTTGCCTTCATCCTCTATAAGCCTGCGGCAGCGATCATTTATGCGGCCGCTTTCCAGCTCGTCGGAACCGACGTTTTTTCCGATGACGGAACTGGCTTGTTGGCTGTGCTTACGGGCCTGATGCTGATGATTATTGCCTTGTTCGCGATGCCTGCCCTAATGCGCTTCGTGACTCCCATGGTTGGGGCCATGGCCGGAGGTGCTGCCGGAGGCATGCTGGCAGCCGGGGCATTGGCGGCCTTGCCTAGCGGCGCGGCGGCCATTGGTCGCCTGGCATCGAACAATGGTGGCGGGTCGTCGAATTCGTCGGCTCCTAATGGCAACTCAGGTTCAAACGGAGAACAGGGGTCGCAGGGGCCTTCGGGCGGCCGTGGTGGTGGGGATTCCGCTACACAGGCGGCCCAGACCTCCGGGCCTCAGCAAAGTGGTTCCGGTAGCGGTTCTGGGGCTGCGGCCTCATCTGGCGGAGGTTCCGGAGCTGCACCGTCGTCCGGGGGTGCAACACAAGGCCAGGGTGCTGCGGCGGCGTCTGCTGGTGCCGGTGCAGGCGGAGGAGCCGCTGCCGGTGGTGGAGCTGCTGCCGGTGCAGGCGGAGGAGCCGCCGCTGGTGGTGGAGCTGCTGCCGCTGGTGCTGCGGCTGGTCCGGTTGGTCTCGCCGCGGGAGCGGCATTAGAAGCAGGCAAGAAGGCAGGCCAAGCCGCCGCAGGAGCGGCGCAAAGTGTCGGCGAACAATCCACAGGTGAAGAAGGAGGCGGGCCAGATGGCAGCCGTTGATATGCAGAACAGAGGTCCACGGACCTACGGAAACTGGCGGCGTCCGACGTCGCCAGGCATCCTCGGATTGGGGTCTGTTGGCACAGTGCTGCTGCTGGGCGGACTGATCATGGTTGTTGCCGTCGTCATGATCGCCGGCCTTTTAGAGGCAGTGATCCTCGGTGGCATCCTCGGGTTGGTGATGTTGGCAGTCCTGACGAAGGACTCACACGGCAAGAACATTCTTAGCCGCGGCGGTGCTCGCGTCGCTTGGTGGTCCTCCCGTTCCCGCGGTTCGAACATCTACCGCTCGGGTCCGTTGGGCCGGGCCTTGTGGGGTACTTTCCAGCTCCCTGGATTGGCTGCCCCCACTCGGTTGACCGAGCACACTGATTCCTATGGGCGTAAGTTCGCACTGCTCTATACTCCGGCAACGTCCTCGTTCTCTGTGGTCATTGGCACCGAGCCAGACGGCGCGGCCCTGGTTGACCAGGAACAGATCGACGTGTGGGTGGCCGATTGGGGTCACTGGCTCGCAAACCTGGGAGATGAACCGGGCATCGAGGCGGCCTCGGTAACTATCGAAGCCGCCCCCGATTCAGGAACGCGCTTGCGTCGTGAAATTGATATGAACATGGACGACGAAGCCCCGGCCTTTGCCAAGGCCATGCTGGGCGAAGTGCGGGTGACCTATCCTTCTGGTTCGTCAACGGTGAAGGCTTTCGCCTCCATCACGTTCAATGCATCCCACCGCTCGGGTAGCAAGAAGCGCCAGGCGGAAGAAATGGCCCGCGAGCTGGCAGCTCGTTTGCCTGGCCTGACTGCTGGATTGCAGGCGACGGGAGCCGGTGCGGCACACCCTCTCTCAGCACAGGAACTATGCGAGACGATCCGCATTGCCTACGATCCAGCCGCCGCCGTACTGATCGACGAAGCCCACGCGGCAGGTGAGACGCCGGAACTGACCTGGCCAGATGTTGGCCCTTCGGCAGCTCAGGCATCCTGGGGCGGATACCGCCACGATTCGGCCTACTCCTGCACCTGGGCAATGACCTCGGCGCCACGCGGCAATGTCCAAAGCGGCGTGCTAGCTCGCCTGCTCGCTCCGCACCGCGACATTGCTCGTAAGCGGGTCACGTTGCTGTACCGTCCGATCGACGCCGCGAAGGCAGCCGCCATGGTGGAGGCAGACCTGCGCGCCGCTGAGTTCCGGGTGACGTCGACCAACAAGCCAGCGGCCCGCGATAGTCTCGCGGTTCGCGCGGCGGCGGCAACGGCCAGTGAGGAAGCCTCTGGTGCAGGTTTGGTCCAGTTCGGAATGCTGGTGACGGCCACGGTGACCGATCTGGAAAAGGAAGCCGATGCACGAGCTGCCATCGACAACCTTTCCGCCACGGCTCGTCTGCGTATTCGCCCGGTGTATGGATCGCAGGATTCGGCATTTGCCGCCGCCCTGCCCCTGGGCCTGGTGCTGCCAAAGCACATCAAGGTCCCGGCTGAATTGAGGGAGAAGCTGTGAGCCAGAAAGTAGCCAAACAACGTAACCGTGAGGCCCGGCGCGGTCTGTCGTTCTTCCCGAACCCGTGGAAGAACCTCTCCAAAACCAATAAGAAGCGCGCACTGAAAGTCATGGCCGAGCCGGTAGAGGTCAAGCCCCAGCGACCTCCCATGCGTGGGTGGATTGGCCGCGGCCGCGGTCAGTCAGTTTATGTGCAGCAAGCCGACGAGTGGCGCGGCACCACAGTTCAGGTGTGCGGCATGTGGCCGTTTGCCATCGGCACCGGAACACCGATGGTTGGTGTCCCGCTCGGCCGCCACATTCACACCGGAGCCACCTTGTGCTGCGATCCTATTTCCTGGTTCCAGCGAGCCAAGCTCATCAGCAATCCGAGTGCTTTCGTATTGGGCAAGCCGGGCCTGGGCAAGTCGACGCTGGTTCGACGGATGGCCACGGGGCTGGCTGGTTACGGCGTAATGCCCCTGGTTCTGGGAGATTTGAAGCCCGATTATGTTGACCTCATCGAGGCCATGGGCGGCCAGATCATCACCCTGGGCCGTGGGCGCGGGTACTTGAACGTGCTTGATCCCGGCGAAGCCACCGAAGCCGCCGAGCGGCTGCGCGCTTCCGGGCACGAGAAGGAAGCTGCCCAGGTGATGGCCGATGCACACGGACGCCGACACACGATGGTCTCGGCGCTCCTGACGATTTTGCGTTCAGCTCCACCAACGGACCGCGAGGAAACGATCATCGACCGGTCCTTGAAGTGGCTCGACGCTCATCACGAGGGTGTGCCGGTACTGGGTGACCTGCTCCGGGTGATCCAGGACGGCCCGGAGGAAGTGCGGGCTGTGGCCCTGGACCGTGGCGATGACAACCGTTACAAGGCGATCACCGAGAGCCTGGAAGCCTCACTCATCGGCCTGGTGGGGGGCGGGCGTCTTGGCGAGACGTTCTCCCGCCAGACAACGAATCCGATGCGCCGCGATGCCCCGGTGGTCTACGACGTGTCCGCCATCGACGATTCCGAAATGGACCTACAGGCCGCCACGTTGCTGGCCTGCTGGTCTGCCGGGTTCGGCACGGTCAACGTGGCCAACGCTTTGGCTGATGCCGGGCTGGAACCACGGCGGCACTACTTCGTCATCCTCGACGAGCTGTGGCGTGCCCTGCGCGCCGGACGCGGCATGGTCGATCGTGTCGACGCATTGACACGTCTGAACCGTCAACGCGGTGTCGGCATGGCAATGATTTCGCACACCATGAGCGACCTGCTGGCCCTGGCCAGCGAGGAGGACCGGATGAAGGCCCGCGGTTTCGTTGAGCGTTCCGGCATGGTCATCTGCGGCGGATTGCCCTCGGCCGAGATGCCCCAGCTCACCGCCGCGGTGCCGTTCTCCGAAGCGGAACAAGGTTTGTTGATCGGCTGGCAGGACCCGCCTGCATGGGACCCTGCTGCCGGGCAAGAAGCTGACCCTCCGGGGCGCGGCAAATTCCTGGTGAAGGTTGGCGGCCGCCCAGGCATTCCCGTCAATGTGCAGCTGACTGACGTTGAAAAATCTATCAATGACACCAACAAGCTCTGGCACGAACGGTCGCGCGTCGGCCGCCGTGCACTGCATGTCGTCGAGGAGGCAGAAGCATGAGCATCCAAAACAACCGCCGCCGGGATCCCGGAGGCATGGGCTCTGAGGCGATCCTGGTCTGGATCGGGATCATCGTCGTGGTGGTCGGTGTCGGCTCGATCTACGCCGCGATGTTCCTGGGCCACAAGATTGCAGGGACCGGCGAGGCTTTGCCCGCCGATCCGTTCTCCCTGGTGTTCGGTCTGTTCGGTGGCAAGCTGAACTGGCCAGGTGCGCCAGGATGGTGGGTACTGGCCGGGATGGGCCTTGTTGTCATCGTCCTGGCGGTGCTCTTCGGCTTGATGCTTCGCCGCATGCGCAAGGGCCGTAGCCGCGTGGACCGTGCCGCGTCCTACATGGGTCGGGGCAAGGACATTGAATCGTTGACGTCCAAGGCTGCGCAGGCTTCGGCCAAGCGGCTGGGCGTCGAGAACTCCTGCGGTGTGCCGATTGGCCGGACCGTCGGCGGTGGAGCACCGCTGCATGGCTCCTGGGAGGATATGCACATCGACATTTGGGGTCCGCGTACAGGTAAGACGACAAGTCGCGCGGTTCCGGCGATCCTCGATGCGCCAGGCGGCGTCCTGGTGACCTCCAATAAACGCGACGTCGTGGACGCCACGAGGGACGTGCGGGCCAAGACTGGCCCGGTGTGGGTCTTTGATCCCCAGTCGATTGCCTTGGAAGAACCGAACTGGTGGTGGAATCCGCTCTCGTATGTCACTGACGAAGTGCGCGCGGCCAAGCTGGCCGGGCACTTCGCCTCTGGCTCTCGTGAC
This sequence comes from Glutamicibacter arilaitensis Re117, assembly GCF_000197735.1. Taxonomy (NCBI): domain Bacteria; kingdom Bacillati; phylum Actinomycetota; class Actinomycetes; order Micrococcales; family Micrococcaceae; genus Glutamicibacter; species Glutamicibacter arilaitensis. The sequence continues at coordinate 33,485 of NC_014549.1, read as the reverse complement.
CCCGGCGCTAAGACCGATGCCTATTTTGACCCGGCAGGCCAGGACCTTTTGGCCGGTCTGTTGCTGGCTGCCGCATTGGATCACCGGGCCATTACCGACGTGTACACGTGGCTGACTCGTCCCACCGATGACACGGCGGTGGAGGTTCTTCGCGAGCATGGTTTCGCGTTGACCGCCGATCAGGTGGCCGGTGTGATTGACGCTCCCGAAAAGCAGCGCGGCGGCGTGTATGGCACGGCGCAGCAGATGGCCTCGTGCCTGACCAATCGCCAGGTCTCCACCTGGGTGACCCCTCGCGGGGCGGCCGATACTCGGCCGCATTTTGACCCGGCGGGGTTCGTTCGTGATGGGGGCACGCTCTATTCCTTGTCCAAGGAAGGCCGGGGCACCGCGGGACCGTTGGTCACCGCGCTCACAGTCGCCGTGGTGGAAGCCGCTGAGGAGCTGGCCGCCCGGTCTGCCGGGGGCCGGCTAAAGACTCCTCTGGTGGGAGTACTTGACGAGGCCGCCAACGTCTGCCGGTGGCGCGATCTGCCGAACCTCTACAGCCACTATGGTTCCCGGGGAATCATCCTCATGACGATTCTGCAGAGCTGGTCCCAGGGCGTCGAGGTGTGGGGTGAATCCGGGATGAAGAAGCTGTGGAGCGCATCGAATATCCGCGTCTACGGGGGCGGTGGCACCACCCATGACGGCAGTTTCCTCGAGGATCTTGCCCGCATGATCGGTGACTATGACCGTCTGACTTCCTCCACCTCGTATGGGCGCGGGCAGCGCACCGTCTCGCAGCAGCTTCACCGTGAGCGCATTCTGGACGTCGACGACCTGGCTGCCATGCCCAAGGGGCGCGCTGTGGTGCTGTCCTCGGGTAACCGGCCCACGTTGATCCGCACGCAGCCGTGGATGGCTGGCCCGCACGCTGACGCCGTGCGGGCGTCGATCCTGGCCCATGATCCCGAGGCTGAGAAAACGATTCTCGAAGCTGAGAAGGAACTCTCGGTGGTTGAATCCGCGTTGAGCACGGAGGGTGCATGATGAGCGACTGGGGAGAGGACGAATACACCGAAAACGAGGGGCAGCCTTCCGCTGCCGCCGATCCTCCCCGCTCGCCTGGGCGGGTGTTTGGGCTCGACATTGGCGGGCTTGCCGGTGAATATGTCGATGCAGCGGTCAAGGCCTCGGTTCGTAAGCAGATCAATAACGTGGCCACGTCCGCGGTTGATGAAGCCTTGACTGAGGAGATGTTGGAATCCCTCAGGGAGCGAGCTGTCCAGGCGGCCGTGGCCGCCGTGACCGAACAGGTCGAGGCCAACGACGCGGCTGAAGAAGGCCAGGACGACGAGGGCGAGGCTGAACCAGAGGAAACCCTTTACTTCGGTTCCGTTGATGAGTTTGTCCGTGAGTACCTGCGCAATGTCTATCGTCGGGCGATCAACGGCCGGTCGCGGGTCTGGGCTGCCCGGTGGTGGGAATATGACGAGGCAGTGATCCGTCTGGAAGCGCTGTGGCGTTCCTGGGAACATCTGCGCATGGACCCCAGCACCGGGATGAGCGTGTGGTGGCGTGACCACGCGGACCACCATATGGCGGTTTTACTGGACCCGGATGGGCCGTTTTCCTCGGCAGCGGACGCCGACGAAAACAAGTCCAAAAAAGGGCAGCCGTTGCCTTATGCAGCGCCGCCGGAGGGCTTATTCCCTGACCAACGCCAAGTCCACGAAACAAAAGATGGCGTAGCGCGGGAGGAGGAACCGGAACCACCCGTCGAAGAATGGCCGGGCTAGTTTTCAACGAATCATCTGAAAGTGAGGAAACACCATGAACGAAGCAATACAAGTCACTGGATACGCTCTTTGGTGGTCATTGTTGACCACCAGCCTCATGGCGCTTTGGTGCTTGGGCCGCAATACCTTCAAGCACGTCATGCCTTCTGAGAACGTTCTTGCTGGCTCCGCCAAGGCCCTGGTGGCCAGCTTGCCCGCTGCCGTCATGGCTTTGGCCATCATCAGCACCCCGTCCATTCTCGTTTCTGCGATGTACCCACACGCACAGACGAATGCCTGGCTATGGCTTTGGACCGTGCCCGCTGGCCTGGGAGGGCTGTTCATCGGCTTCCTGGTCTTGGGCTTGTTGGTGAAGTTCGTACGCCGGTTGGAACCGATGCCTTCACCTGCAACGTAACCGGCAACATGAGAGGGACCGCACCTGGTAGGTGCGGTCCCTGTCTTGTGCCTGTTACTTAGAACCGGGTCGTTACGTCAACAACGTAATCATTTCCAATGGCGTCAATAAAGCCGTAGTTCAGTGGCTACCTGGTTCGACTCACCCTTACCGAATGATCTACCTTTTCGTGCTGCGGGTCCGAATACGTCGATGCAATAGGTATTCAAAAAATCCCGAGGAAATAGCAAAGATCGCTACGACGATCAATCCCATAAACGGTGACAGCATCACACCTGATGCGTAGTCTCCCCGAGCAACATCACTTAGTCCTGCTGTCGAACTCCAGACGGGGAGACTGGCAATTACGCCAAACAGTGTCGCGCCGAGAAAGACACCGATCAGATCACGTACCACGGATCGAGTTTTCTTAATCAAGGTCGGTACGGTGGCAAAGATCAAGACGGCAGTACAAGGAACAAGAATACCGGCCCACAGGGTAGTAAACCCAAGCGGCGTAGCTTCAGTCATGTGCCAAATCAGATCAACCATGAATGCAATTACAATGAATATCGGCAGCGATAGGATCTGTGACTTTAGACGTTCTTTAACGTAATTTTCCAACGCTGAAGGCCTTTCAAAATATTTTACCTAGCTGCAATTCAATGAATGGGCAACTTCACTGTCCAAATCGTTTCTGTTCTCACCGATCCAGGCCCGCTCGTTGGACTTGGGTGCCATGGCCGCGGGTCTTACGGGCCTTGGGTGCTTTGGACTTCCCGGCGCCCTTGACGGCCTCGGTGGCGGGTTTTCCCTGGCTGACGTCTGCCCGCAGGCGTGTGGCCACCACCTCGCGGTCAATACCTTGGGCTTCGAGGCTCTGGGCGGTGCCTGCACGGCGCTCGGCACTGTCGTAAACGGTGCGCCCGTCCTCTCGGGCACGGGCGGCCTCTGCCTCGTGCTGTTCAGCTTCGGCGGCGGCACGCACGCGTTCCTCGGGGTCCGGCTCATGTACGGCAGCAGCCCGGGATTCCTCGGCCCGGCGCTCGTCCTGGTCTGCCATCGTCATCAGCCGTTGCGCTTCAGCTCGTTCCTGCTCGGAGCGTGACTGTTCGGCGGCCGCGGCCGCCCTGTCATGCTCGGATTTGGCCAGCTCGCGTTGGACAGCCTGGCGAACGGCTTCGGGGTCCGCTCCCGCACTCTCGACGTCGACCGAGTAGCGGGTGCGCAGTTCATCGCGCATCCGCTGTTCAGCTCGAACCGCTTCGGGTTCTTCCTTGGACCAGGCGCGGGCCACCTGATACGTGTGGCCGATCTGTTCCGGGGTGGCCCGGTCCCACCACTCCGCGCGATGAACATTGCTCATCTCCACACGGGCGGCACGCTGCTCTGCGGCGAACCGGGATTGCAGCTCGCGCGCTTCCTGCTCGCTGGCCGCTTGCGCTCGACGCAATGCATCCTCGCGCGCTCGGGCCATCCGTTCGGCAATTTGCCCGGCAGCGGTGACCAGGACTCTCAATTGGCCTTCGAAGGCTTCCTCAATTCCATCTGATTCCTCGGCCATGATCGGCCCCCTATCCTATCGTTCCGGGCCGCGGTCCGTACCCGGCTTGGTGGTCTGATGGGTCTTGACTGGCTCGATCTTGTTGGGGATGGGTGAAGCCGCCGCGGTAGCGGGCTTACCCTGCCCGGCGTGCAGCCGGTCAAGCATGGCCTGTGCCTCGGGATCGAGCGTGCGCGGGCGTTCAAGGGTTGCCGTGGCGCTGCCCTTGGTTGCGGTAGGCACCTGAGGCATGGCATCACGAACGCGGACCAGCCGCGCGCGAGTGTCCTCGGCCAGCAGCTTCGCTTGCCGTGCTTGCTGCCCTGCCACACAGGCGTCATGCACTGCCTGGGTCAGACGCAAGAGCTGGCGCACCATCGCCGCCTGGGCGACAGTGCCCTGTCCGCCACGGGCGGCGCTGGCCAAGAGCATGGCTGCACCGGACAGGGCAACGGTGCCGGCCTTTTGGGGGCTTACGGTACGTTCATACGTTTGCGCGGAACGAGACAACGCTTCGGCAGCGGCAGCGAGGTCTCCGGGCGTGCGCTCGGTCGCGTTAGACCATGCGGCCAAGGCCCCGGAGGTTTGGCGTGCCACGGTCGCCCAGGTGTCGCGGTCATCGACTGGAACAGCGCGCAGCCGGTCCACCAGCTCGCGTAGTTCAGCGTTGCGCTGATCCCACAATTCCGGATTGGGTTCGTGTGCTTCGCGGCCCGGCGCGACGACGCGGCGGCCGCGCTTCGCAGCGTTCCATTCGGCCGCGGCCTCGGTTGCTCCGGTGGGAGTATCGGGCCAGCCATCACGTAACCGTGGCAGCGTCAGATCACGGCCAAGGTGTCCCCCGCCGTACCAGATCGGCCGTTCTCCGGCCTCGGGACGTTCGGCCACCGAATAGCCAGTCACGACGTCGGTTCGTCCGTCGGCAAACCGAGCGCGAACCAGCAGACCGTCACGGCGCATGCGGCGCACGAATTCCGCTTCACTGTTACTTGCAGTCGAGGCGGCCCGCACCTTCAAAGACATTAGGAAACGAGGCTGGTCAGTGCGCAGCTCGGCAGCGATGTGCGCCTTACGGTCGGCCCCGGAAAGGTTCTCCCACGATGGAGATTTCTTGCCCTGCTTGGCACGGGTGCGTTCGTACTTTGCCCGGGCGCGGGAACATGCCTGGGCTTCCCGTTCGGCAGGGTCATAACCGCGGGTCGCGCGTTGCGCCTGGGCAGATTCCAACGGTTCCAAACCATGCTCTACTTCAAGAGCACGAGCGGCGGCCTGCGCGCGGCGGAAGTCATTATGGACAGAGGCCTTGGTGCCATCCTCGCGAACCAGATTCACGGCCAGGTGTATGTGGTCGTTGCCGTTCTTTGACACTCCGTGATGAACGGCAACCCAGCGGCAAGGTGCCTTGGTTCCTTCGTTGTCGTCGAAGCCCATGGCCTTCACGAAGTCGTTGGCAATCTCGTTCCACTTTTCATCGGAGAGCGCACCTTCATCGGCGCGCAGCGACAGGGAACAGTGCCAGACGTGACCGCCGTTGACTTCCACCTCAAAGGCCTTGCGCGGACGGTCGAGGTGTCGTGCAATTGCCAGAGCAGCATCACGGCTCAACTCGGCATCATCGTGCCAGGCCATCATGGCCGGATCACCGGCTACAAGGTGCGGTTCGGTGTGTTCATTGGAACGCCCCGGACCAGCCAGGTAGGTCATCAAACCGGCCATGCGATCACCGCGCACAATGTTCGGCATCATGACAGGCTCAGCCCATCAATTGCGGCGTCAATGCGTTCGGCAACTTCACGGACCTTAGCCAACGTTGAGACGGTGGCAGGCTGCACCTCGCCGGTGGCATTCGTATGTCGTGCGATCTGGTTCACGTTGTTGGAGATGGCTACCAACAGACGATGCAATGCGAACAGTTCAGCCATCGCTTGCTTTCGTTCCGTGGGAGTCTCGGAGGCCTCCGATGCCAGAGCAGACTCAACGAGGAGGCGAGGGATGGTCACGTGCTGCGCCTCGGCCAGCCGAAGCAGCATGCCTTCTTCTTCGGGCGTTACCTTCACCTTGTGATGGTGCTGCCGTCCTCCTTCGACGTTGGCACGACGTCGGCGCGCGAACAAGCGACCTGTGGGAGTCTGTTCGTCACCCAACGGGATCACCTTCTTTCGGCCCAGCGCAGCGACCCCGCCTTGTGCGGGGACCACACTTCCAGTGTGCCCCATCCTCGACACGAAGTCGAGGACAAATCGACTTAGGGGACCTAAGTCTATAGCTTGCTCCGTCGGGAACACCGTTTCTCTTTTTCTCGCGTTGGCAGACGCGAGCGGTTGCGGCTCCGCCGCGAATTCTCTTTTATGCCGACGAAACATCGACGCGCCCGTGCATCTTTCGTACGATGGAAGCATGGCTAAGGAACCGAGTATTGAAGAAGCAGTGGAGCGCGCGCGGCGTGCCCAGGAAGATCGAATTAGCGCTATCCGCTTGGTTGGAGAAGCGCGTCAAAGTCTCGCAGATGTGCGCGAGAAGACGGCCCGAGAACTTGCCGAGATTCAAGCCCAAATTGCGAAACGAGTTGGTGATGCTGAGCGCGACGACGTCAAGGCGTTCAACGCTGCAATATCCGCCGGATGGTCAGTCGAGGAGTTGCGGAAAATCGGCTACGCCGAGCCGGACAAGAAGGTTCGCGCCCGTCGCCGTTCCACACGTAAAACTGGGCCGAAGTCTGCCGCGCAGACCGATTCAGTTTCCAATGAAAAAGACGCCCCACAGGGCGTCGAAGAATCATCGTCTAGTTCGTAATCTAGCCCCCTGACCACCTGTGGACGGCACAAGATATTTCCTTCGGTCTTGTCCCGCCCACAGGTGGACAGCGGGACCCTGACTGACCGCCCGCACACCGGCCGCAAGTCACCTTTACGTCGAAATGTTGCAGTGAGAATATCGCGGCCCTTGCACGGCCTCGGTGGTAGTGGTTCCCCTCCCCCCGATGCCCAAATGATTACACACCACAGACCCCCGTCAAGGGCGCTTCGCGTCACTGCGTGATGCGGCTACGCCGCACCCTGGACGGGGGTCTGTGGTGTGCAGGGCGGCATTTATCGGGAGGAGGGGGAAGAATGGTCTGAACCGTCAAGCGGTGCCCCGTCGGGCACGTGATCGGACAGGACTCCATCAACTATCGAGGTGAACGCTGCGCGCTCATCTTCGATGCGGGCCAGTGCCCGGGACACGGACGACGACCCGACACCGAGCACCTTGGCGATGTGCGCGATGCTCTGCCCCTCGGCGCGCATTTTCACCGCGGCTTCGGTCCGCTCCACTGTCATCACCGACGGGCGTCCGCCGACACGGCCCTGGGCTCGCGCGTGGGCCAAACCGCGGCGGGTATTTTCTCGAATCGTCGAGATACGAAGCTGGGCCAGCACGGCCATGATGCCCACAATGGCCTCACCCATAGGTGTGGACGTATCAACGTCCAGGAAGGGCTCGGTGAGACTCTTGATGCGTACGCCGCGGCGGCCCAAGTCCCGGATGATTTCAATCGCCATCAGCTCACTGCCCGCGATGCGATCCAGCGCGCGAATGATGAGGGTATCGCCATCCATCAGATGGTCCAGGCAAGCGATCCACTGCGGCCGGTCCTCGAACCGACTGGACTCACCGTGATCAACATAAACGCGGGCTGCCCCGGCCGCTCGCAGCTCCGCTTCCTGGGCCTCGGGATTCTGTTCCCTGGTGCTCACCCGCGCATATCCAATAACGTGGCTCATCGTCCTACTCCTGGTCCATTGGTGCCATACCCGCGCCCAGGCCTACCAGCGCCACGTGGCGGGGACTGCTGCCCCGTAGGAGCGCTCCGGTCAGAATCCTTGGAGGAACCAGGCGCCTTGGGATAACTGGCGCTCAGTGGTGACCGGGCCAGCGCCGCCGGGTCGACCCCTGGCGTTGCCGTCGGAGTCCGCTCGACCGCGATATGCCCGAACACCGGCACCAGCGAATCCGGTACCACCTCATACCGGCCAAGATCCGGAGCACTGAACTCCGACGCCTGATTCCACACCTGCGGGCTCACCCGCGCATAGTCCAAAGTAAAGCGGGATTGCTGAGCCACATGCTCCATGAACACCTTCGAGGAACGCCCATTGCCTTCCCGGAATGGATGGGCCTGGTTCACATGAGCGAAAACATTGGCCGCCGCAGCACCGAACTGCTCGCGGTCCAACCGGCCCCAATCGGTCTGCTGCACCAGACGCTGAGCATCGGCCAGGTAGCGGTCGATCTCGCCCGAATACACATCAGCAAAACCACGCATCGCATTGCCCTTGCTCATATTCTGGGTGCGATACTCCCCCGCCCACTCATAAACGTCCTGGAACAAGTGCCGATGGATCGTACGCAGGTGCTCAGCATCGTACGTGTGGGCAACCAGGGACGGATCAGCGTTAAGCTGTCGCTGCCGCCAAGCAGTGCGACCATACTCTTTCTGGGCCAACACCGCCGGGTCACGCTCACCCAGCAGATTCCGCATCGTCGCATGATCCGGCGGAGGATAGAAATACGACTCCCAAGTATCAAAATCGGTCAATTGGTCACCACATGAGCACCGGACCGATGCCGCTCAGCCGCCGCGTCAACACGGCGCAGATACTCGGCCTCGTCGATCGCGCCGCGGGCCTCGTCGGTCAGGTTCTCGACGTCCTCGCGGTTCGGGACCCATCCCTCATGCCAGGCCGCGGCTAGTGACTGCCGAACGGCATTGCGCTGGGTGGCATCAAGCTGCGCAAACAGTTCCGGCCACCGTTCCTCAATATCAAACTTCTCGTCCATCACCGGCTCCTTCCAAGAAACTCGTCCTACTTAATTTTACCAAATCAACCGAAAACGGTCTATGGATAGTTTCGGTTGAATGGATTTATCCTCAGCTCCTATCTCGACTTTCAAAAGATGTTAGATCAGATCCAGCGATGCGCGGGAACATACCATTAGCCTTCCCGCATAGCTAACATGAGAACATAAACCCTATAGTTGCTAGCCAAAATTGAAACCTGGGTAATAATTTAGGCCCTTGGGAGTTGTCTAATGAAAAAATTTGATACTAGAACATACAGCGTTTCTGATTTTGCAGAATGGCATAGCTCGGGATTGCTTTCTCTTTCTCCTGCCTTTCAAAGGCGTGCCGTCTGGACCACGAAAGCAAAGTCGTATCTCATCGACACCATACTTCGCGGCAAGCCAATGCCCAAGGTGCTAATTACTCAGAGTCTTGTAGACGGTAGAAACCTTAGGACGGTGGTGGATGGTCAGCAACGCCTTAGGTCCATTTTAGAGTTCATGAGTGACAACTTCACAGTTTCAAGAACACACAATCCACAATTTGCGGGTATAAAATACTCCGAATTAGAGGACTTTGAAAGAGATGAGTTTTTGCAATATGAAATCGGCGTGGATGTTCTTTTTAATACAGAACTCAACGAGTTACTAGATATCTTCGCGAGGCTCAACACTTACTCCGTAAAGCTGAATAGCACTGAACTTCTAAATGCTAATTACCTTGGTTCATTTAAAACAAGTGCTCATGAGATGGGCCACAAATATGCCGAGTTCTGGAAAGAAGCAGGAATATTTAGTGATGCGCAATTAGCAAGAATGGGTGAGGTAGAACTCGCGGCAGATCTTCTTGGCGCACTTATTAGAGGAATTTCTTCAAAAAAGCAGATTCCATCCTTCTACCGCGAATATGACGATGCAGAATTCGAAGTAGATCAAGCGGTAGAGATATTCGATGAAACCATGACCGTCATTTCTAAGATTTTCAACGCTGAGGATCTCCGAGGTAGTAACTTTGCGCGTATACACCTCTTCTATTCTGCATTCCTGGCCGTGTCCCACCTCACTGAGGGCGTTCCACGCCTGCCAGCACTTCACGCTAAGACAGTCACGAATAGTGGAAAAAATTTCTCACCCTCCCGAGCTAGAGTGGCTTTAGACGATATGTCAGCACAATTCGATGTTTACACTTCCAAAGACTGGCAGGGCATCACTCCGCTCGAATGGCAGGAATTCATCCAAGGATCAAGACGTGCTACGACAGATCAGCTAGTAAGAGAGCAACGCACGACCTTCATTGTCGAATATATTATCGGTCACTAAAATGCCAGTGAATGATTATTTAAATGAATTAATCTCCGAAATTGATGGATGCGAGTCACTGCGTTTACATGCGGTAAATCATATCGTTGATTCCAGCACTCGATCCCTGATATACGAAAGCATTATTCTTAGAGCCGCTCGCGCACATGAGAATTTCATTGAGAGTTTGTTCATCTCTTACCTAACAGGTGAAAAAACTATCGAAGGAAACTCCATAGTCACTTTCGTTTCACCGAAAGACCGACAGCATGCGAGAAGACTCATTTCCTCATCGATAGGAAGCCGTTTCTTAGACTGGTCCGAAGCATCTGAAGTGCGAAATAGATGCGATATATATTTCGAAGAAGATAGTCCGCTCTATACCGCATTATCTCTAATCTCTTCTGAACTATCATGGATTAAAAAAATAAGGAACCAAGCCGCGCATGATAGCGTGGAAAGTCGACTGGCATACAAAAATGTTCTCCAAACCATTCTTTCAGTAGAGCCTGACCCCCTACCTCCTGCTGGAGATTTCCTTCAAATGACACCCAATAGGGGGCATATAAAAAACAGAGAAATTTTAGCTTTCTTCCTCGATACACTTAAATCTTTTGCACAAATAGCTTCCGGAAAAAATGTTAGTTAATGGATTTTAATGCACATATTTTTAGAAATTGCCGATTTAAATATTTATCCACATCAAATATGTTAGTTACTTGATGCGGAATTTCTGTAAGCTGCGGTAGATTTTGTGTATGACTACTTGGCCACGCGATAACTACACAGGTCCCGGCGGAGGACAATACACAGGTCCGGGCGGAGGGCAATACACAGGTCCTGGTGGAGGACAATACACAGGTCCCGGCGGAGGACTCTACACTGGTCCTGGCGGAGGCATGTCCACCGGACCCGGCGGAGGACTCTACACTGGTCCTGGCGGAGGCATGTCCACCGGACCCGGCGGAGGACTCTACACCGGACCCGGCGGAGGACTCTACACCGGACCCGGCGGAGGACTCTACACCGGACCCGGCGGAGGACTCTACACCGGATCTTGCGATGAACCCTATCGGAGCAATTGGCCACCTGCTCAGCAGCTATTTGCACACCTAAGAAATGTGGGGCTAGGACATATCGTCGACCTCCTCACCAACGCAGGCTGGAAATAGCTCTGACACTGTAATTTTGGTTTTACGAACTGAATCATTTATCGGCTCTTCAGGAATAAGAGTGTAACCACCTGAAACCAACACCCCGATTCCCGGGCATGTCGCCGAGCACGAAAAAGTCGAGGTCTTCCAGAAGAATGGAAGTTACTACACTAGCCATTTTCGAAAGACCTCGACGTTGCTCAATCCTACCTTCACCGCACCAGACCTCACCACTTTCACCAATCTTGACGGCTTGGGACTGACCGCAATCGGGCAACACCTGAGCGCAGCGAAAGCCGAAATCCTCTGCCACGTCACCAACCCGATCCCTTGGTGCCAAACCTGCGGAGCAGCAGGCATTCCACGCGATACCGTCACCCGCCGCCTCGCCCACGAACCATTGGGCTGGCGTCCCACTGTCCTAGTCATCAAACACCGCCGCTACCGTTGCGCCAATTGCCAACGAGTCTGGCGTGAAGAGCTGTCCCAAGCAGTAGCGCCACGCCAGAAAATCAGCAGGACCGGGCTACGCTGGGCGCTGGTTGGACTGGTCTGCCACCACTTGTCAGTCTCCCGAATTGCCGAAGGCCTCGGCGTCACCTGGAATACCGCCAATGAGGCTGTGCTGGCTGAAGGTCAACGCTTACTGATTGATGATCCAACCCGCTTCGACGGGGTCAAAGTGCTGGGAGTCGATGAACATGTTTGGCGGCATACCCGAACCGGCGACAAATACGTCACCGTGATTGTGGACCTCACCGCGGTGCGTGACGGCACCGGTACCGCACGACTGATCGACATGGTCCCTGGAAGATCCAAAGCTGTATTCAAAACCTGGCTGGCTGATCAAGAAGAACAATGGAAACAGGGCATTGAAGTCGTCGCAATGGACGGTTTCACCGGCTTCAAAACAGCTGCCGTCGAGGAGCTACCCCACGCGGTGGAGGTGTTGGATCCATTCCATGTAGTCAAACTAGGTTCCGAGGCGCTGGACCAGACCCGGCAACGGATTCAACGTGAGCAACATGGGCGTCGAGGACGCAAGGATGACCCGCTTTACAAGTGCAGGCGAACGCTGACCACGGGACTATCCTTGGCTACGGAAAAGCAGAAGACCAAGCTTGAAGACCTGTTCAAGGAGCCGGAGTATGAGCCGGTTCAATTGGTCTGGAGCGTGTATCAGAAGATGGTGGATGCCTACCGGCAACCGAAGCCCGAGGTCGGACGGTGGGCCTTGGAGCAACTGATCAACGAAGTTGGCACGAAGGTACCGAAAGGGTTGCCGGAGCTGAAAAAGCTCGGCGGCACCCTGCGCAGGAGGAAGACGGACATTCTCGCGTACTTTGATCATATTGGTAGTTCGAATGGTCCTACCGAGGCTTTGAATGGCAGGTTGGAGCATCTGCGAGGTATCGCGTTGGGGTTCAAGAATCTGGCGCACTATATCGCCCGGTCGTTGTTGGAGACCGGTGGGTTTAGACGGCGTTTACACCCTCAATCCTGAAGAGCCCATTTATCTAAGAGACGTCTTGCAACCTATAGGTTGCAAGACGTCTCGTCGAACCTCACTCCCCCGGTGAAAAATCCACGGAAACTCAATGGTCTAGAATTCTCGTAACTATGTGTCGCAACCGATGGCGTAAAATCGTGTCTACACCATTAGTTGCGAGACACTTTCGAAGGACCAATGCCCAAACTGATCGGCTACGCCCGCGTATCAACCAAAGCCCAAGACGCCGACCGGCAAATCCAGGATCTTCTTGCGACTGGGGTCCGACGCGATGACCTCTATATCGACCACGGCCTATCCGGCGCACTGGCGAAGCGGCCCGGACTCGGTAAGGCGCTCGAATCGCTGCACCCGAACGACACGCTCGTGATCACCACCTTGGACCGACTTGGGCGCTCCACCCAAAAAATGCTCGAATTAGCCGAAGAACTTCGTGAGCGAAATATTGGTTTACGGGTGCTGAACTTGGGCGGCGGTGACGTCGACACCAAAACCCCAATGGGCGCCATGGTCTTCACCGTCATGGCAGCACTCGCGCAGATGGAGCTGGAAATCAAACGGGAACGCATCAACGACTCCGTCACCAAACGCCGCACCACCGGCGGCGATCTCGGAGGCCGTCGCCCGACCTTTACCGAGTCCCAGATCCGTACCGCGGTGAAACTCCTTCAGGCCGGCGAACCAGCAACGCAAGTAGCCAAAGACATGGGCATGTCCCGCGCAACCCTCTACCGACGGATCAATAAAATGGACAAGCTTCACACCAATTAGTTCATTCATAGGGATCGACGTCATCGAATCTGGGCCATCCCCTTAAGTTTGCCGGCCATGAGACGCCCAAAGTCTTCCGCCGATTGGATACCCTCTTTCCCAAGTTAGGAGTATTCTCAGAAGATCACTCCACAAAGATTACCGAGCGCCGCAAGCGAAACCCGGGGAACGTACCTGAATAAAATTCAGTAAAGCTCGTGGTCGGTCAGCTTAGGGCAAGCTGCCCCCAATGGAGGAAGATATGAACACGCCCGAACTACATACCCCCGCCACCCAACGTCTCAACGAGCTGCTGCATTGCCCTATAACTCAAAGGCACCTCACCGCGTATGGATGGGTGGAAGGCATGCCAGTAGTCTTTGCCCACCGAGATGAGCTGGTGGAAGACGTCATGGGGTTTGTTTCCGTCCATGGGCGGGCTGTGCTTCTGGCGCTCACCAACGCTCAAACTGACGCCTTGCAACTGTGGCATGTCACCATCCCCAGCCCCCTCTTCACCAGAGTTGTTCCTCTGCCATCGGGAACTACGCTCGCGGAACTCTGCATTAGGCACAGCGAGAATAGGCTTATGCCCTTTCGCGTCCATTTCTGGGCTCATAGCGCCGCGCTTCACCAGATCCCCCTCTACGTCAGCAACGACAACCACGCGGCGGATGCCCAGCTGTCATCTGATAATCGCTGAGCCTTGCGCCAATTCCCTAGTCAAACCTCTTAAATTTCTGAGAATCCTCACCGATCCCCAGTTTCGACGCTTCATATGCGCTCTGAGCAACGCGCGGCCCCCAGCCCTTGCCTGTCTGACTAGTCATTTTCAGCACCCTTCCGCCAATCCACATTTTCTTTCCACAGGCAATGCGGTTCCTTAAAAAACTGCCAATTGATGAGTTGACGTGAACTTTTATTAACGTTTACCTGAATCGGTAGCGTTGTTGCGCCGATCATCCTAGGGTGGAAACAACACACTAAGAACCGCAGCGACAGGCAGCCAGTCTGCGTTGTGTCTTGTTCCAAGCTGATGGGGATCACTCGGAAGACTCAAGAACACAGTGGAGGTAGTACCAATGCCAGGACGTCTCGTAAGAACGCAAACTGCCGAACGCGTCAGCGAACTGCTCGGATCACGTGAAGGACGCGCACACCTCGCCGCGCACGGCTGGGCTCAGGGAATGCCAATTGTCATGGCGGCGCCTACCGAACCGGTTAACGACGTCATGGGTCTAGTGTCCATGCACGGTCGGTCTGTCTTGGTGGCCGTGCTCGATACTGGCTCTAATGAACTTAAATTCTTCTATGTTTCCACGCCGAACCCCGCATTGCAGCCCGTTGATCCGGAAAAAGCTACAACAAAAATCCACGAGCTTTTCGCTCGCACAGAAGACCAAGGCGCGGTAACTTTCCGAGTGAAGTATTGGGATTCCTGCGCAGTTGCACTGCCCATTCCAGTGTTCCACCCAGTGGCAGCCACGAAGAACTACGAGCAGCGTCTAAGAGATCGCGCCAATAGGGGACAAACGATTCTTAAGGCTTTCGATTAGGCCTCGTATCCCACCGATGGGTCGCCCACGCTTCCCCGATCAGCCTGCGGATCACGATGACACTGTTCGCGAGGCTGATCAACGCGTCAATGACCCGGACCTTGCGCTCGGTGCAGATCGCCAATTTCTTGAACCCCCGGTTGTGCCACGAATTGGTTCGTTCCACCACCCAGCGGACCCCGGCCTGCAAGGGTTCGCCCTTGGTACTGATCTCCCAATCACAACCCAGCTCGGTAAGCAGCTCCCGTGTTTTACGGCTGTCATATCCAGCATCCAGATGCACGGTAATCTGCTCTGGCAGCTGGTAGCCGAAACGGGAAAGGCGTTCGAGCGTGGGGCGTAGCAACGGGGAATCGTGCCGGTTCGCGCCTGCGGTGATGCAGCCGACCGGGATGCCTTTCCCGTCGGTCATCAGCGAGCGTTTGGTGCCTTGCTTGCCGCGGTCTACCGGGGATTTTCCGGCGGCTTCACCGCCGCACGGCGCTTTGACCAGACATCCGTCGATGACGAGATTCTCTAGGTCCAGTCCAATGATCCGGTCGTAGGATTCCAGGCAGATCTGCTCCAGTTCGCGGAAGATCCCTGCGGTGATCCATTCGTCGCGGCGCCGTCGGATGGTGGTGGCCGAGCAGGTCGTGTCGCTGATTTTCTCATAGGCAGCGCCCAGGACGAGGACTTGGATGAACTTGTCGAAGATGATCCGGTCGCTGATCCGTGGCTTGTGGCAGCCCAGTGGATGGGTTACGTTCCGATCTGGGATCAACGCTTCGAATTGGCGCCAGAGAGGCTCGATGATGGAAGATGGTAGGGCAGGCACGTGACCTTCTTGTGTAAACGGTTCTAGACAAACCTTGTTTAACACTGTCCGTGCCTGCTTCACTGCTTAATGACGTGTGGGCTGCTTAGGAGTTTTCGGACAGCGGATTAATGGTTTCTCTACGCTGCCGTAGCCGACTGCTGATAACTATAATGGACTTCATTCGGACGCCGATAACCAAGCGCCGAATGACGCCTACGACTGTTATAGAACCCCTCAATATAGCGGATAACGTCCTTGCGGGCCCGTTCCTTCGTAGCGTAGGTCGTGCGGTAGACCCGCTCGTTCTTCAACGCCGAGAAAAAAGTTTCTGCCTGGCTATTGTCCCAGCAAATCCCGGTCTTACCCATGGACGAACGCATCCCCAACCGGGCAACCAAAGCCCGGTATGAAGCCGAGGTATAAACACTTCCGCGGTCGCTGTGGCTGATCGCGTTCGGCTCGATCCTGCTCGTATCCGCAGCGTTGCGCAGGGCCTTCTCCACCAGCTCGGCACGCATGTGATCCTCGATCGCCCAGCCAACGACTTTCTTCGAATAGCAGTCGATGACCGTCGCCAGATAGATGAACCCCTGCCACGTGTGAATATACGTAATATCACCGACGAACTTGAGGCCCGGGCGATTCGCGGTGAAGTCACGTTTCACCAGATCAGGCATGCTTGCAGCAGCTTCGGCATCCGCTTCGGTAGTGGTCCTAAACGGTCGTGGCTGACACGGCACCAGGCCCTCTTGGCGCATGATCTGGCGGACCAGCTCCGGTGAGCACTCGCTGTTCTCAGCGGCGAGGTCCGCGTGGATCCTGCGGTACCCGTAGGTTCCTTCTGATTCCTCGAAGAAATGGCTCACACGGTCCGCCAAAGCCTGTCTGCGAGCCGCGGTGGCCGAGACTGGGCGGGAGCGCCAGTGGTAGAACCCGGACCGGGAGACCTCCAGCCATCGGCACATCTTCACAATCGCCGGAGTTGACGAGTCTGCTGCGTAGGAGTCGATGAATTCATACTTCGCCACTACCGTGGCTCCCTTGCGAAGTATGCGGCCGCTTTTTTTAGGAACGCTGCTTCGGCCTTCAGCTCTTGGTTTTCGCGTTCGAGTTCCTTGAGTCGGGCACGTTCGGAAACGTTGAGTTCCGGCTCGGTCTCAGGGCCGCCGTGGGCTTCTTTGTACTTCTTCAGCCAGTTGCGTAGCGTTTCGGTGCCGACGCCGTATTCAGTGGCGACAGACTTGATGGGTCTGGCTGTGTCGATGACTTCGCGGCAGAGTTCGTCTTTGAATTCCTGGCTGAACTTGCGTCGTGTTGATGACATTTGTGGTGCTTCCTCATTTCGGTGAACCCCATCATTTCATGGGGTGCCACTGTCCGAAATATCCATAGCAGCCCAGTGCCTGACGTGGTTAATTACGCTGTCATTAATACTTACTGCGGATGTTGCACACCTATTGGCGCGATCTCTAAGCCTCTAACTCTTTCTGCAGCACACCATCAGATGCCAGGTGAGGGGAACACGATGCAGGGCATCGCGGCTCAAGGCCAGTAATCGGTCATGCCGCACTGCTACAGCAGTGGCTCTCCACAGGCCGGTTATTTTGTGCGCCGGCCTGTCACCGGTTTGATCGGCATCGTTCAGCTTTGAATGCTGATCAGGTTCAGTGTTTGCGTCAGAGCTTTGGCGAAACTGTGGTGCGTGCTACGAGGGTGGATGTTCCTGTGAGTCGTGGGAAAGGGGCTCTTCAGGATTGAGGGTGTAAACGCCGTCTAAACCCACCGGTCTCCAACAACGACCGGGCGATATAGTGCGCCAGATTCTTGAACCCCAACGCGATACCTCGCAGATGCTCCAACCTGCCATTCAAAGCCTCGGTAGGACCATTCGAACTACCAATATGATCAAAGTACGCGAGAATGTCCGTCTTCCTCCTGCGCAGGGTGCCGCCGAGCTTTTTCAGCTCCGGCAACCCTTTCGGTACCTTCGTGCCAACTTCGTTGATCAGTTGCTCCAAGGCCCACCGTCCGACCTCGGGCTTCGGTTGCCGGTAGGCATCCACCATCTTCTGATACACGCTCCAGACCAATTGAACCGGCTCATACTCCGGCTCCTTGAACAGGTCTTCAAGCTTGGTCTTCTGCTTTTCCGTAGCCAAGGATAGTCCCGTGGTCAGCGTTCGCCTGCACTTGTAAAGCGGGTCATCCTTGCGTCCTCGACGCCCATGTTGCTCACGTTGAATCCGTTGCCGGGTCTGGTCCAGCGCCTCGGAACCTAGTTTGACTACATGGAATGGATCCAACACCTCCACCGCGTGGGGTAGCTCCTCGACGGCAGCTGTTTTGAAGCCGGTGAAACCGTCCATTGCGACGACTTCAATGCCCTGTTTCCATTGTTCTTCTTGATCAGCCAGCCAGGTTTTGAATACAGCTTTGGATCTTCCAGGGACCATGTCGATCAGTCGTGCGGTACCGGTGCCGTCACGCACCGCGGTGAGGTCCACAATCACGGTGACGTATTTGTCGCCGGTTCGGGTATGCCGCCAAACATGTTCATCGACTCCCAGCACTTTGACCCCGTCGAAGCGGGTTGGATCATCAATCAGTAAGCGTTGACCTTCAGCCAGCACAGCCTCATTGGCGGTATTCCAGGTGACGCCGAGGCCTTCGGCAATTCGGGAGACTGACAAGTGGTGGCAGACCAGTCCAACCAGCGCCCAGCGTAGCCCGGTCCTGCTGATTTTCTGGCGTGGCGCTACTGCTTGGGACAGCTCTTCACGCCAGACTCGTTGGCAATTGGCGCAACGGTAGCGGCGGTGTTTGATGACTAGGACAGTGGGACGCCAGCCCAATGGTTCGTGGGCGAGGCGGCGAGTGACGGTATCGCGTGGAATGCCTGCTGCTCCGCAGGTTTGGCACCAAGGGATCGGGTTGGTGACGTGGCAGAGGATTTCGGCTTTCGCTGCGCTCAGGTGTTGCCCGATTGCGGTCAGTCCCAAGCCGTCAAGATTGGTGAAAGTGGTGAGGTCTGGTGCGGTGAAGGTAGGATTGAGCAACGTCGAGGTCTTTCGAAAATGGCTAGTGTAGTAACTTCCATTCTTCTGGAAGACCTCGACTTTTTCGTGCTCGGCGACATGCCCGGGAATCGGGGTGTTGGTTTCAGGTGGTTACACTCTTATTCCTGAAGAGCCGGGAAAGGCGCTGCAGGTCGCGCTTTACCACGTCAGGGCTTTCGCCTGCCGCGAGACGATGCACAGCTTCGAGCAGACCTTGGACCTCTGCAACGCGGTGAGACCAATATGTGGTCTCTAAACCGAAACCTGAAGCTGACTCCTTGACGAACTGTTGCAATCCGTCGCGATGGGTCTCTAAAGCACTCGTCAGATCATCGTACTGGTCATATGAGAGGGATAGATGAATGTCTTTGCGGTGGGTGTTCACCATGAACTCCTGGGTTGTCCACTAGTTCTGCGGTCATTTGACACTACTTCCGGGAAATAGGTATAGGTCAAGACCGGAGCAATTTACTCAGCAACCCCACAAAGTCAGGTATTCGTCAGACACAAAACGGCCTTATTGAGTCACAAGGCCCACGTCCGGTGTGAAGTGGCATGGGATTATCCGGGGTAAGTGTAAATCAATAGCAGCGGGTTGTGCTATGAGGCGGGTCTCACCGCCAGTAGAAGATGTCTTTGAGGCATAGCCCATGGTCCTGACATGCAGGAAGAGAAGAACACGGAGCTGTGTATAACCGACGCAGGCTGGGAAAATACTCCAGAAAATTTCTGCGCGTATATTCCCTAAACAGGAGTACTTAGCAGTACACAGCGTAATTAGTGGCTCGGTGGTGCCCCACAATCGCTAACACAATGTTTAGGGAGACAGAAGTATCGGTACCCAGTTTCGGGAAGTCAGAAACAGTGAAATCGCGCCATTCATGCTCCCTGCTCGGATGGCACGATTTCCTTTCCCAAAAACGATCGTTTTTAGGAACGTCTACAGGTACCTCGGGCTAGAAGACCTTCACAGGGTGATTTGCTGATAAATAGTTCGGAAGCATGCCATAACTTTTGGACGAATACCGCCTACGCTTGAGGGCCACCGTGCATTCGGATCTTCTGTCAATTTTCTATTTCTCTCAGAACTTCCCTATCGGTCAAACCTAACCTCCATTTCAGGGTTGAATAGAGAGTAAGACTTGCCAGATCCCTTCGATGGGTCTGGTGCACAACATCCATGATGAATCAGGTAAGACATGAGCAAGCACGCGACATTCATTTGGGGCATCGCTGACCTCCTTAGAGGCAACTTCAAAGCCCACCAGTACGGGGATTTCATCCTCCCCTTCACCGTACTGCGCCGCTTGGACTCTGTCCTGGCAGACACCAAGTCCAAGGTGCTTGAAGTCGTTGCCGAGGCAGATGCCAAGGGCCTATCGGTGCGCCCGGTATTGCTCAAGACCAAGGCTGGCCACCAGCACTCCTTCTATAACACCAGTCAATACGATCTGGGCACCCTCATCGGGGACGCAGAAAATCTCAGGGAAAACCTCCTTTCCTACATCAACGCGTTCTCCGAGAACGTGCGCGACATCTTCGTGAAATACAAGATCGAAGACCGCATCGAAGAACTCGAAGAGAACAACCTGCTGCTGCTGGTGATCCAGCGTTTCGCCGAAGTTGATCTGCACCCGAAACACGTCTCCAATGACAAGATGGGTCACATCTTCGAAGAACTCATCCGCAAGTTTGCTGAGGCCTCCAACGAAACTGCCGGTGAGCACTTCACGCCCCGCGAAGTCATCGAACTCATGGTCGACCTGCTCTTCGAGAACGACGATGAGGCACTGCGCGATGAGGACATCGTCCGCTCCGTCTACGATCCGACCGCCGGCACCGGCGGCATGCTCTCGGTCGCTGAAGACCACCTCACTGCTATGAACCCCAGGGCTCGTCTCACCCTGGCCGGCCAGGAACTGAATCCGCAGTCCTACGCGATCTGCAAGGCCGATATGGTCATCAAGGGCCAGTCAGTCGACGCCATCGTCAACGACGATACGCTGCGCCATGACGGACACGCAGGAACTACCTTCAACTACTGCCTATCTAACCCGCCGTTTGGTGTGGACTGGAAAAAGCAGGAAAAGGCAGTGCGTGAAGAACACGCAGAAAAGGGGTTCGCCGGCCGCTTCGGACCAGGCTTGCCGCGTGTCTCGGACGGATCCATGCTCTTCCTGCTGCACCTGATTTCCAAAATGCGCGAACCAGCCCACGGATCCGCCGGAGGCCGTGCCGCTATCGTCCTCAACGGTTCTCCGCTGTTCACCGGTGGTGCAGGATCCGGCGAATCAAACATCCGCAAATGGATCCTGGAACGCGACTACTTGGAAGCGATTATCGCCCTGCCAACCGACATGTTCTACAACACCGGCATCAGCACCTACATTTGGGTGCTCTCCAAGGAGAAGTCCCCAGAACGCCGCAATAAGGTACAACTGGTTGATGGATCTAAACTGTTCCGGAAGATGCGCAAGGGACTGGGTTCCAAACGCAACGAACTAGGCCCAGAAGACATTCAAGCAATTGTAAGACTCTACGGCGACTTCACAGAGACCGATCAATCGAAGATCTTCAACACCACTGATTTCTTCTACCGAACCATCACCGTTGAACGCCCGCTGAAGCTGAACTTCGCCACCACCACAGAACGCATCGACACCGCCCTGGCAGCCAAGCCTTTAGGAAAGCTCACCGCCGATGCAGTAGCCGATCTACGCACTGCGTTGGATTCCATGGATGCTACCGTGCTGTGGAAAAACCGCGACAACTTCACCACGGGACTTAAAAGGACGCTCAAGGCAACTGGTGTCGAGTTGAGCACTCCGCAGCTCAAGGCCCTCATCGCCGGTCTTTCCAAACGAGACGACACTGCCGACGTCTGCACTGGGCCCAAAAGCAAGATCGAACCGGATGCTGAGCTCCGCGACACCGAAAATGTCCCTTGGAACGAGGACATCCACGCCTATATAGAACGTGAGATCAAGCCCTTTGTGCCCGATGCTTGGCTCGACGAGGAGAAGACGAAGGAAGGCTGTGAGATTCCTTTCACCCGCCACTTCTACCAATACATTCCCCCACGCCCGTTGGAAGAGATTGATGCGGATCTCGACGCGGTCCTCGGCCGCATCCGTGCACGTCTTGAGCAGGTTAAGGCATGAGTCAAAAGCCATACCCTAAGTACAAGGACAGCGGCGTTGAATGGTTGGGAGAAATACCAATCGATTGGTCGACTTTTCCTCTTTGGAATCTATTTAAGCGAACCAAGCGACTTGGTAATGGCAAAGAAGAACTCTTATCCGTCTACCGCGATTATGGTGTCGTACCTAAATCTAGTCGGAACGACAATTTCAATAAAGCGTCCGAGGATCTATCTAAATATCAGATTGTCGAAATCGGCGACCTCGTCATCAATAAGATGAAGGCTTGGCAAGGTTCCGTAGCAGTCTCCGAACACAACGGAATTGTCAGTCCTGCCTACTTCGTTTTCCGCGCGTTGGGAAAGGCTGACTCAAGGTTTATACACTTCCTCATGCGTTCAACCCCTTATTTTCAGCATTATGCATCAATCTCCGCGGGAGTGCGTCCCAACCAATGGGATCTAGATCCAGTACGCCATCGAAAAATGCCTGTCTTATTCCCTTCCTTAAGCGAACAGCGATACATCGCTGCGTATCTAGATCGTGAGACTGCTGAGATCGATGCGTTTATTGCGGATCAGGAAGAACTCATCGCCCTGCTGTCCGAGCGCCGTACAGCAACCATCACCCAAGCAGTCACCAAGGGTCTCGACCCGAAATCACGAATGAAAGACAGCAATGTCTCGAACCTTGGGTTGATACCAGCACCTTGGGCTGTGACCGGGCTCAAGCACTTCACCCTAAAGATCACCGACGGTGCCCATATTTCCCCCGAAACAGATGGAGGGATCTACGATTTTGTCTCGACTCGGGATGTTTCAGATTCGGGTATCAATTTCGAAGGATCTCTAAAAACTTCGCCAGAAACTTACGAATACATGGTTAGGACCGGGTGCCGGCCTCAAAACGGCGATGTCCTCTTCAGTAAAGACGGTACGGTGGGACGCACCGTGGTCGTCCAGGGAAATCACGATTTCGTGGTCGCTTCCTCATTAATCATCATCCGACCTGACCTTTCAAAGCTAGACCCGAACTTTCTCAATTACCTCTGCAGATCAGCCTTTGTCCAAGAACAGGTGCGTTCATTTGTCAAAGGTGCGGGCCTACCGAGGCTATCCATTGCCAACTTGCTAAGGGTTACCGGTGTTTTTCCTCCGTTAAATGAGCAACAAGAAATCGTGGATTACCTTGACCGGGAAACCACGGAGATAGACGCAGCGATTGCTGACGCTCGTGAAGCGATCGCACTGTCGAAGGAACGCCGTGCCGCAGTCATCAGTGCCGCGGTGACCGGGAAGATCGATGTCCGCGGCCTCGTAGCCCCGGCAACCAGTAACGTGGAGGCAGAGTCTGTTGGCATTGCATAACGAAATCGAGTTCGAAAACGAGATCTGCGAACACCTCGCCGCTCATGGATGGTTGTACTCCCCCACCGATGAGGGCTATGACCGCGAACGCGCGCTCTTCCCCGACGACGTGTTCGGTTGGCTGGAAGACACCGCACCGGACGAGCTAGCGAAGATCCTCAAACCTGAGCTGAACCCGACGATGCTGGCCAAGGCCAAGTTGAGGGTGCTGGACCGTCTGGCCTCGGTGATGGGTGCCGATCCGTTCAATGGCGGTGGCACCCTGAACGCCATCAAGAAACCCATTGGGGTGACCCCGGCGACGTTGCGGATGTTCCAACCCAAGCCAGCCGACGGGCTGAACCCC
Source organism: Glutamicibacter arilaitensis Re117 (assembly GCF_000197735.1). Lineage (NCBI taxonomy): Bacteria > Bacillati > Actinomycetota > Actinomycetes > Micrococcales > Micrococcaceae > Glutamicibacter > Glutamicibacter arilaitensis. The sequence continues at coordinate 9,981 of NC_014549.1, read as the reverse complement.
ACCACCGTCCAACGCTACGGGCACAACCGGCTGCGTGTAATGCGCCAAGTCCACTACTCCACCACCAGCAACAAATCCCTGGACCTGGTGTTCTTCCTCAACGGCCTGCCGGTGGCCACGGTCGAGCTGAAAACAGACCTGACCCAGGACGCACAGGCTGCCCTGAAACAGTACAAGCACGACCGGAACCCCAAGGGCGAACCACTCCTCTCCTACGGGCGCGGAGCGTTGGTGCACTTCGTGGTGTCCAACCAGGAAGTGCACATGACCACGAAACTGGAAGGCCCCTCGACCCGGTTCCTGCCCTTCAACGCCGGCAAAGACAACGGGGCCGGCAACGCTCCCCGGGAAGGCACCAGCCCCACAGCATACTTCTGGGAAGACCTGCTGGACCGCGAGGCGTGGCTGACTGTGCTGGGCAAGTTCATCCACTACCGCTTCGAGGAAGACACCCACCCGATCAGCGGGAAGAAATCCTTCAAGGCTTCCACCCGGTTCCCGCGCTACCACCAGTGGCGTGCCGTCAACGCGCTGACTGCCGCAGCCCTAGCGGAGGGACCGGGCCACAACTATCTGATCCAGCACTCGGCCGGGTCGGGGAAGACCGACTCCATCGCGTGGACCGCCTACCGGTTGGCCTCGTTGCACCGGCAGGACGGGTCCAAGGTCTTTGACGGGGTCATCGTCATTTCCGATCGCACCGTCCTGGACGGGCAGCTGCAAAAAGCCATCGAACAGCTAGAGACCGTCGCTGGCGTGTTCGCCCCCATCACCCGTGGCTCCGAAGGTACCAAGTCCAAGCAGCTGGCCGAAGCGCTGCTCCATGGCCGGCAAATCATCGGCGTCACCTTGCAGACCTTCCCCCACGCCCTGGAAGAGATCCGCAAGAACAAAGGCCTGGCCGGACGCACTTATGCGATCATTGCCGATGAAGCCCATTCCTCGCAGTCCGGGGATGCCGCCAAGTCATTGAAGAAGGCCCTGACCAGTATCGGGCTGGAAGAAAGCGAGGACATCAGCGCCGAGGATGTGCTCGCCGCCGAAATGGCGGCCCGCGCTGGAGCGACCATGAACCTGTCGTTCTTCGCGTTTACCGCCACCCCCAAGGGAAAAACCATTGAGCTTTTCGGCCGGCCCGACGCGAATGGCAAGCCGGAGGTCTTCGACCTGTACTCGATGAAGCAAGCCATCGAGGAAGGGTTCATCCTCGACGTCTTGCAGAACTACACCACCTACCAAATGGCAGCCAGGATCGCCCACAACGACCAGACTGCCGCCGAGGTGGAGGTGGACCGCGACCAAGGCGCCAAGGCCCTGATGCAATGGGTGAAACTCCACCCGCATAACATCGCCCAGAAGGTCGCGATCATCGTGGAGCACTTCCGTGAGAACGTCGCCCATCATTTGGCCGGCCGCGCCAAAGCCATGGTCGTAACTTCCTCCCGCAAGGAAGCGGTCCGCTACAAGCTAGCCATCGACACATACCTGGAAGACAAGGGCTACCAAACAGAGTTGGCCGCCTTAGTCGCGTTCTCCGGCGAAGTCACCGACCCTGAATCCGGGCAAAATCCATTCACCGAACACACCATGAATCCTGGCCTCAAGGGCCGGAGCCTGACCAAGGCTTTCGGCACCGACGAATACCAGATCATGCTAGTGGCCAATAAGTTCCAAACCGGGTTCGACCAGCCTCTGCTGGTGGGCATGTATGTGGATAAGAAGCTCTCGGGCATCGCCGCAGTACAGACCCTGTCACGGCTGAACCGGGTGATCCCCGGCAAGGACACGACCTTCGTCCTGGATTTCGTCAACGACCCAAACATCATTCTCGCAGCGTTCCAGACCTACTATGAGGATGCCTCCATCCAGGAGGAATCCAACCCAGACATCATTCACGACATGATCATGAAGCTGGACTCAATGGGGATCTACAACGACCGGGACGTGGATCTGGTCGCTGAGAAGTGGGTGGCACAACGCAACCACAACGGCCTGGTATCGCACCTGCAGCCAGCCATCGACGTATTCCATCACCGCCACAAGAACGCCACATTGAATGGCAACACCCTGGAACTGGAACAGCTAGAAGAGTTCCGCAAAACCGCAGGATCCTTCAACAAGTCCTACGATTTCTTCTCGCAGATCATCGACTACGGGAACACCCGCATCGAGAAACTCGCGATCTACCTGAAACTGCTGGCCAAGGCATTACAAACCACAGCGACAGGCAACGGAGTAGACCTATCCGATGTGGTGCTCACCCACTACGCCTTGAAGAAGCAAGAAAGCCATGACCTGAAGCTCACCGCCGGGCAGGGCCAGGGACTCAAAGGGATCACGGCCGCTGGGTCAGGGGTGGTGCGGGAGAAGACCGTGGGCACGTTCGGCGCGCTGATCGAGCAGATCAACAAGCTCTTCGAAGGCACCGGGATCAGCGACGAAGACCAGATCAACGTGTTCGAATCAGTCATGCGACATGCCCAAGCCCATGAACAGCTGCAACGAGAAGCCGTGGCTAACGGTCCTCTGGACTTCAGCTCCTCCCCCACGCTGGTGGAGACCGTCGAAGAACTCATCTACACCGCAGGTGAAGGTCATCAGCAAGCTACGAACGTCCTTTTGGAGCTAGGTGGACCTGAGAAGATCGTCGAGGTCCTCCTCGCAGCAGGGCTGCAGAACCGATTACGGGACCAAGCCCAACTCGACGCGATGGCTAACGACTAAATCCTCCGGCATCCCTTTTGGAGGTTGCGTCTGTCTCAGCGCAGCCTTCACGACGGAAGACATTGATGGTCGACACCATCGATCGTGCATTATGGGACGGCCCGGGGTCGGATGAGTTCAGATCCCGTGACGAAGCGATACACAGCGATAGGAATTACCACAGGTCATACACTGCCCGCCCGGCATGTTGGGTAAACCAGAGACTGAATATTCCCTGAACAAAAAGGAACTACGGACTGATCTGCTGTGTCGAGAGTTAAGCTGGCCTTGTTTATAAGTGAAAACTAGCCTTTTCGCACGGAAGCATCCCGCAATTTTCGCGGGATGCTTCCGTGTTTAACGCACCCTAGGAACCGTCGCTACCAGCCGGTGAAGGGCCGCCGTAGAGCACGAGGCACAACATCACCTGTTCAACGGTCCTTAGACTCATGCTCCGCTTAATCTAGGCAAGGGTCGATCGGCGTCCTATCGTCGAGCATAGAGCCTCAACAATCGCGAATGAGGGAAGGACTTCAGCACATGAGCCTGCAACCCGAAGCAAGATCGACCAATGAGCCCGTGGGATTTCGCCCGCACTTCCTCACCACCATCATTGACCATCCCACTCCTAATGCCGAAATTGCCGAAGACCGGGTGCCGCGAGACGTCCCAACCTGTCATGGCACTAAACAACGCCACACTTTGAAACCTTTGAATAGAACCGTGCAGGAGGTTCAACGATCTATCGCTCGCAGCGTCCCTGCGGGGCACCGAAAACGATCATTTTTGACGGAGTTCAAAAGCAGCTAGACTAACTCAGGCATTTTCAACATTGGCAAGTAATTGTCTCCGTTCGATACTCGACATAATTTCTTCCCAGTGCCAGTCGATTGCAAAAAGTAGGACCGGATCAAGAATCTTAATGGGTTGTTCCATTTCAGTCTGCCCCCACTCGAAAAATGGTTGGGGAATCGAAATGGAGAGTGGCAGTCCTTCAGGGACTACCGTGGCTAACGTTGCCTTCATTTCCTCATGAGCAATGCCTGTCATGTTGTTCAAAGGACCATGGAGCTGCATTCGCGAAACATCTTTGGGTTCGATACCTAGAACCCTAGCGACTTCGAATTTCAGCTCTTCAAAAGTTGTGACTGGCTTCGGACCTATGTTTTTAAGCGCCTGTAAACAGATTGTGTAACCGTCATACTTTCGTTTTGACGCTGGATCCGTATAGACATTCCTCTCAGTGCCTCTCGTACCCTTGCCTGACGCAAGCTTTGCAAGCCATTTTTTGGAACTATCGTCGATAGCTGCACTATAGAACTTCTTGGGCTCACTCGGCGGAAGCAGCGGCGTAAGATGTTCTTGCTTAAAGCGAACGTTGTTCGCGTTGCGGCACAACCTAAGACTTAAGGTTTGCATAATTTGAGGACTACCATAGCTCTTCTTAGCGAGCATTTTTATGGTTTCAGGATCGGCTTGGACATTCAATTCCTTGAAACCCTTCACAGCAATTCCCTCTAGCTCATCAGTAGTCCACAGTGGAACTTGTACCGTGGCGCTTCGGCCCATGAGGTTTGCTTTATTAAAAATTTTGCTAAAGTCCCGTTCCGGAAGCGTCACAAGAAGAACGGATACTTTGTGATTGGCTATAGGTTTTAGGGCCTGAAGAATTTCTACCTTGGCCGATTGGTTCTCGATGAAGTGGAAGTCGTCTAAGACGACCAATATCGTTTTACCTTCAGCGGTCAAACCTTCGATAGCTGATGTGACGATTTCAGCAAGATCGTTTTCGAAGGTAACAGTTTTTCCACTGGTCTTCGCATGGTCGCCCGCGGCCTCAGCGTTGAAAAATCCCAAAAGGCCACGGAAAGACCACTTTGCAGTATCAGAGGTACCGTGTGAATGAGCTTCTTCTACAGGTTGGCGCAGTTTCGAAGCGAGGGCCCGCCACAAGTCTTTAGCGCCCCCTTGCAGATTCTGTGAATCGAACTTAAAAGTCAGATCTATCTTTTTCGCTGCTGTGTCGGCGATCGTCGTCTTACCGAGCTTGGTGACACCTTGCAAGCAGACAAATTTGCCGCCCTCCTCCAGATAGTCATCAATTTCATGTTCGATTTCGGTTCGCTGCACTAACGACAGCTTTGGGGATGAGCTGTTGGGGGTAAAAACCGCCGTCGCTTTTAAAGTTTCCATTGGTCTCATTATCACGGTCACACTACTTTTTGACTATCAAGTTCAAGTGTCGGAGGTTCACACTACGCTCAAATGTTAGAATATATGTTCTAAGGATAGGTGTTACAATGAAGGTTGATCGTATACAGGTATGTGAGCTGGTGGACCCGCCGCAACGAGTGCTCGCAATGGCTCTGGATAGGGTCCCGGCGGGCTATCCTTCCCCAGCCCAGGACTACTCCGATACGAAGATTGATCTATCCGAGATGCTGATCCGCGATCAAGTCTCGACGTTCATTGTGCGGGTGTCTGGTGAGTCGATGCAGGGCGCGGGGATCAGCGATGGGGATGAACTGATCGTTGACCGCAGTGTGCAGCCACGCGATGGGCACGTGGTGATTGCAGTGATCGACGGGGAAATGACCGTCAAGCGTCTCTCCACTGGCCCTGCCGGGGTGGTGCTGAAAGCAGAGAACCCGGATTATCCCGACCTGCGCGTGGCGGAATTGTCAGACTTTAGGATTTGGGGTGTAGCCACCACATGCCTCCATCACCTCTAGACTCCCCCGCTCCGCCGCAGCGGGGCGAATACATCGCTCACGTGGATGTGAACAGCTTTTATGTCTCCTGCGAAAGGGTCTTTGACCCGAAGCTCGAAGTTCGCCCGGTGATCGTGCTGTCCAATAACGACGGGTGCGCGGTCGCGCGCAGCGCCGAAGCCAAAGCCCTGGGCATTGAGATGGGTGCACCGTGGTTCAAACTCGCGGCCGACGCTGACCGCCTCGGGCTGGTCGCGAAGTCCTCTAATTACGAGCTGTACGGGGAAATGTCTGCCCGCGTCATGAAGCTTTTAGGCCGTTTCTCGGCTTGGGTGGAGGTCTATTCCATTGACGAGGCGTTCCTGGGAGTGTCCGGCACCGTGGATGAGCTGCAAGCCCTGGGTGAGCAGATCAAGTCGGAGGTGTTCCGGCTGACCGGTTTGCCCGTCTGCGTGGGGATCGCCACATCCAAGACGATGGCGAAAATGGCGAACAAGACCGCCAAACACATCAAAGAACTGGGCGGGGTGTGCGTGTGGGATCGTGCCCCAGCACAGACCACCGAGAGCCTGCTGGCGCGTCTACCGGTAGTTGAGGTGTGGGGCATCGGCCCCAGGCTGACCAAACGGCTGCGCGGCTTGGGGATCTGGACGGCTAAAGACCTCCGCAATGCGAACGAGGTACGGATCAGGGATAAGTTCTCCATCGTGCAGATGCGCACCGTGCTAGAGCTGCGCGGCATTCCCTGCATCCCGATGGAAGAAGAACGGGCGATCAAAGACCAACTAATCTTCTCCCGCTCATTTTCTGATCCGATCACCGACCGAGTGGGCATGGAGCAGGTCATGGGGATTTATGCGCAGCAGGCCTCCGCCAGATTGCACAAGCACCAGAAACAGGCCAAGATCCTCTCCGCGTGGGCGATGACCAGCTACTACAACCAGCACCAGGATCACCAGCCAGCGATCACAGTGAAACTTCCAGGGCCTACGGCTGACCCAGTAGTGCTCACCCGCGCAGCGAAACAACTACTCCCCCAGATTCTGATCGGGGTGAAATACGCGCGGGCGGGGGTGGTGGTCATGGATCTTCAACCCTGTGCCATGCAGGAAACTTTTGACCCGTTCATTTCAGCGCATGAGGCCAAACAGATTGGCCCGCTGATCCAGCAGATCCGTTCCGAGCACGGTGTGAAGTCCATCGGTTTGGGTCGGGCCGGCCTACAGCAGGGGCCGGCTTGGGAGATGCGGCGGGAGATGATGAGTCCGCGCTACACCACGCACTGGCGTGAGCTACTGACCGTGAAAGCAGCCTGAGGCTATTCGTCGTTGTCGTCACTGGTGAGCAAAAAGTCCCTGACATCCTTCTTCCGGTAGCGCCGCACCCTAGCACCGATCGAAACGGCCTTAAGCCCATATTCCTTGTTCCATTTCAGAACGGTTTGCGGCTTAACACGCATTAGATCGGCGATTTCTTCGGTCGTCGCCCATTCTGGAAGATCGGTGATCAGATCATCGACAGCTTCGGGATCGTTCATTATTTCCTTCCTCGCAGCTTTCTGTTGCAGCGCGCTTAGATGGCGTCCTGCGCGCGGGCGGTGTAGGTCAGACCGGCCCGGCGCAGCGCGTCGGCCGGGGTGCCCTCGGTCCAGTCCGGGGCTTCTCCGGTCATCGGCAAGGGCGTGTTTTTTCGGGCGAGCTCGTGCAGCTCGTCGGCGAACGGCTCCCAGGTGAGAGTGTCGGCGGGCTCGTCGATGGCTTCCACCTCGACGGTGAGCCCGCGCCTGGTCAGCTCATGGCGGATCGAGGCCAGATAGGCCTCACGGTACGCGGCCTGATCCTGCTTCCAGAGCCGGTCGATACTCGCGGCGATGGCGTCAGCGCGGGCCACCTGTTCCTCGGTGAGACTGTCGTCCTGTTCGTGCTTGATGGCCTGTCCTGATTCTTCGTCCCACAGTTGTTCCAGACCGAAGTCGTAGAACACGCCCTCAATATCGAGGTGCATGCGCACCGGCTCGGTCCGCCAGGTCAACAGCTCGTCCTCGGGGGTGGTGCTGTGGACGATCTGCCGGACGTAGTCGGCTTCCCAGGAGCCGGGGCGACCGGCCAGCAGCGTGTCAACGCCTCCGAGGTTGGCCGCCACGCTCGTGATGACGTGACAGGCGATCTCTCCAAAGTCGGCCGGTTCGGTGTGCTCGTTATCGGTTCCCGCACCGATGGTGCGTGTCGTGCGCGCTGCGGCTGTGAGTGCGGCAATGGCTTGGGCGATGTAGTCGGGCCTGGTGTCGGGCTGCGCTGGGGTCAGTGCGGGGTCGGTGGCGCTCATGGGTTTTCCTCTCGGATGGTCACGACGGTTCCGGCGTCGATGCCTGCGAGGGCACCCGCCCGGACTTCTAACAGCGCGTCGACGTAGTTGGGAGACGTCCAGCGCGGACAGCGATCTTGTTCGACCTCGGTACAGGGTTCAAGGGTCTGTACAGCGATCACGCGGTGATCCGCGATCCAGGCGACGTCGAGCGGGAATTTCATTCCGGCCATCCATACTTGGCGTTCTGATTGGCTGGCGAATGAAAACAGAATGCCTTGATCCTCCGACAGCTCGGACCGGCCAGCGAGGCCCGTGCGCTGCTCGTCGGCAGTGCGGGCATGCTCTACCTGGAATTCCAGGCCCGAGCCGAGTGCGACGAGGGCGGTCGCGGGTTCCGGAGGCGTCGAAGCGCATCCGGCTAGCAGGCCAGCCAAGGCCACTGCGGCGGCCGCGTGCGCCCGCATGGCCTAGTCCTCGGACCCTGCGGCCGCCGCGCCGCCCTGGGGCATCTCGCGGGCTCCCACCGATGGGAAGGGCTCGCCGTTGTTGTATTTGGCTTCCAGGCGCTCAACCTCGGCCATCACGGCGCGGTTGACGAACTGGGACAGGTTGCGGTTTCCCTCGGTGGTCATCGTGTAAAGGATGGCACCGCGCACCCGGGCGGTGTCCTCGGGGTCTTGGTAAAACGAAACCTTATGCGGGTACTTCTTTTTGCCGTCGGTCGGCTTCGGCGCCACTGCCCGCGTTGCGGTAGCTGGGGCGGCCGGCACGCTGGCCGCGGGCACTGGGTCCGCCTGTGCAGCTGGTTGAGGTGGGGTGACGGGACTTGAACCGGCAAGGGATGATTTGCGCGGGGTGGGGCGGGTCATGGCTTGACTCCTTCGATAGTGGCCAGATGTTCGCTGTAGAGGGTGGCCAGCGTGGTCGCTTCGGCGCTCCCCCATTCGTCGAGGCCGCGCGCGGCCTCGGTGGCGTCTGCGATAACGACGCGCTTGGGAATTGGCGGGGTCAACACGCGCAGGCCGCGGGCTTCTGCTGCCGTGTGCAGCTCATCGAGCCACGTTTGACCGCTGACGGTTCGTTCCTCGTGCTGGTTGACGAGCACGCCCGCCACCGTCAACGACGGGTTGTAGTAGCCGCGCACGCTCTCGATGGTGTCAAGGAGCTGGGACAGGCCGCTGAGGCTCCATTGTTTCGAGTGCGTGACAACTAGGACCCCGTGGGCTGCGGTCAGCCCGTTGATGGTGAGCTGGTCCAGGCTCGGGGCGCAGTCGATCAGGATTAGGTCGTAGTCCTCCGCCACGGTGGCCAGGGCTTCCCTGAGGCGGCCCTCGCGGCCTGCCCCGGCAATCACCAGTTTCATCGCGCACCGTGCCAAGCGTGACGCCAGAGGTGGGTACGACGTCGAGGCCGGGCCAAATGCCGGGCACGATGACGTCGCGCACGGTCTCGGATGCGCGGGAGCTGAGCGCGTCGGCTAGCCCGGCCTGGTCCTCGCTTACTGGTTCTGCGGCAGCTACGGCGGTGAGGTTGCCCTGGGGGTCGTTGTCGACCACGAGCACCCGTAGGCCTCGGAGCACTCCGGAACGTGCCAGGTGGAAGGTGGTCGTCGATTTACCGACGCCGCCCTTCTGATTGCAGAGGGCGAAAATTTGAGCGGTCACTGTATTACCTCCAATAGTGCTAATAGTACTGTCAGGGGTGCGAAGCTTGCCAGCCGCGCACCCCTGACAGGTCAGGCGTCAGCCTGTTCTAGTCGCTGCTGCGGCTGTTGCGGGCGGCGGTGACTGTCTGGCCGCGCAAGCTCACGGCCACCTCGTCAGCGTTCACTTCGTGCTTGATCCGGGTTCCCTGTTGGCCCTTGTATTCGGTGACGCGATAGCGCCCCGAGAACATCACGCGGATATTACCGGACTCCTGCGCGGCGGCGACAAGGTTCGTTGCCTGGTCACCGCTTACGGCGACCTCGTAGGCGATGGCTGGGCCGTCGGCGTAGCTGCCGTCCTCCTGGCGCAGCCTGTCGGTGACGATGACGCGGGCGTAGGTGTATGCGCCGCGCTCCCCTTGGCGCAGTTCGGGGGTGGCGGCCAGGTTGCCGGTTCGGGTGATGTGGCTCATGGTTTTCTCCTTCATTGTGTAACTCTAATAGTACTATCAGGGTTATTCGATCGGCAAGGGCTAGTAGCGTTCGACTTCCATCGGGCGCCCGTCCATCTGCGAGGGGTACAGGACCCACTCGATGCCGCTGGATGGATTGGGG
>NC_014548.1 GCF_000197735.1 Glutamicibacter arilaitensis Re117 | reverse complement strand
GGCCTTCGTACCGCCGTATTTGTTGCATGGCCTGCAAATCCTCCTAGCCGACAGATCCTAGATCCCCCTCGCTGCGGACGATGAAGGATAACCAGACACAGCTCATACCGAATTCCAGGATCTACAGTGTGCCACTAATTAACCAGCGGTTTCGAGCATTCCGTAATCCTTGCAAACAGCAGTATCCGGATGAACCCCACATGCGACTTCAATGTCTGTTACTGATGGAATGTACCCTTCAACCATGCCCATGACGCCCGGGTATTTCGCTAGCGCGCTCAACCATTCGTTCGTGCTCTGGCACGCTTCCAGTGTTCGCCGGATCAGCGGCTCTGCTGCGTCGGAGTTCACTTCGTTTGCGGCTTGCTTTGATGCATCCAGACATTCGTTCGAGACCTCAACGCGCTTGCCATCGGGGACACCAATCCAATCGCTATTTGGAGCAGTTTTAGATCGTTCAGCATCGGTTCGTGTAGATGACACGGTGTAGCAGCCGATGTTGCGCATTTCTCCTTGCGCTTCATCGGAGTTAGGGATTGCTTTCAAGAGCGGGAACAGCTCGGGGCATTCTTTTCCTGCGTTGATCGCGCTGCGCAGCTCCGATAGCGGGTCCGTAGTTTTGGCAGAGCACGAGGCAAGGCTAAGCGCAGCAGCAAGCGCCGTGATTACGGCGTAGGTTCTCTTCATGACCACACGTTATACCAAACGTCCGTTTGGGCTTACGCAGTGAAGTTCGGCAAAGTTCGCACTCGAAACCATTGAAAGCTGTAGATAAAGGGCCCCCTTTTTGTACGGTTAGCTCATGAAGGATGCACAGAGTGGACCACTCAAGATCGCGGGATACGTTCGAGTTTCTACGGACAAGCAAGACATCAGTCCAGAAATGCAGCGGGCTGCACTTGAACGGGAGGCTCTTCTAAAGGGGTATGAGCTGACCCTGGTTGAAGAGCTTGCGGTCTCAGCGGCGACCATGACGAAAAGGCCTTTGATGCAGCAGCTACTCGCAGCATTGAAAGATGGGTCATTTGACGGGCTGATGGTGGCGAAGCTCGACCGGCTTTCGCGCAGCATGGAGGACGGTACACGGATTCTGGCTGATTCTCAGCGCCAGGGATGGAGGATCATCTGCCTAGATCTGGGAGTTGATACCGCGACAGTGATGGGTGCTGGGTTGTTCAATATGGCATTGAACTTCGCCGAGATCGAGCGAAAGCTGATTGGGAAGCGAACATCTGAAGCCATGCAACAGAAGGCAGCGGATGGTCAGCACATGGGCCGGGTCTCGGTGTTGCCACATGCTGTCATGCTGCGCATTCATGATTTACATCGGGGAGGGCTTTCGCTGCGGCAAATCGTTGAGCGCCTGGAAGCCGAGCAAGTGCCAACAGCCAAGGGCGTGCGCTGGCATGCCTCTACAGTGCGATCTGTTCTTAGCTCGGTGACGCTGCAGCGACTGCTCAATGACTCTTCAATTGCTCCACGCGAAGCTATCGAAGCCTAGTTCCGACCGAATCCAAAGAGCTTTTTGAAGATCCCTCGTGAAGGTGGTTTTGGAGCTGGAATGTGAGGATTTTCAGGGGGTGTCACTGGGGTATCAAGGGGGGTGTCAGAGGGGGTATCTGGTACCCCTTCAGCTGGTTTCTTGGTAGGGGTATCACTGGTACCCCTTTCCAACATCCTGAGAGCTGTTGCCTGGACCTGGATGATGCGCTCTCTTTCGGCTGATATTGCTTCTGCGACTTGGGCGCGAGTCTCTGCTTCCACCAGTTTCAACCTGAGCGTTTCCAGCTCGTTTGAGGGGATCTCAACAGGGGGCATCACTGGGGATATCAGAGGGTGTTCCACGGGGGGTGTCATTGGTTTTTGTGGAGGGGTGTCACTGGCAGGGGTGGTACCGGATAAGTAGCCGAGGGATACCAAGGCGGGGATAGGGATTTGCCACCCTTTATCGGTGATTTTTGTGCCTGCTGCCACCAGTTGATCTTTGCGCCGGCGCAAAGTGGAGACCGATACTCCGCAAGCCTTTGCTGCTTGAGTTAGACCCATCGTGGGTGGTTTATGTGCAGGACGTTGAGCCATATCTCCAAATTACCGTGAGCCCCTGGATCAGGGTCTGCAGTGGTCAGCGCCACGCCGTTAAAAGGGAAATCCCCGATCGGCGCCAACCAATCGGGGATCATTAAGTTTGTCAAAATAACTATAGAGTCAGTCTACCAAAGTCGCGCCAACGACTTCCAGACGTACGCGGAGTAAGCGCCACCCGCGTGTCGAGAATACCGACTAAAACAAACACGCTAAGGCCCTCACACGGCCACCTTCCTGGGTTAGAGCCAGTTCTCCCTTTCGATCCGTAAACCAGCCAGATGCTGCTCATGTTGAGTGATCCATGAGCGCGAAGAAGTGCCGAATCTGGAATCACGGTTATGAAGCCCCTCGATGACAAGAGGGCAACACATCAAGAGCTTACGGAACACGCCGCCACTGCATGGAAGTAATGCCCCATGCCAAGCGTGCAGGAGCACTATCCTGCCAACCGATGAACCGACCGACGCGACCGACGCGGTAACCCATCACCTTTGCTTGTCTTGACTGTCCAACCCTTAGTTGGACTATCAAGGCAAGACTCTGCCCTCAGCCCTCCCTCTGCTCCCTCTGCGGTTGCACCCCTCCGGCTTACTGTCAACGTCAGAAACGGGGCTGGGCAGTAATAAAAAAGAGTCTGAACGAAGTGAAGGCCTTTAATGCCCCTAGGTTAAAACAAGGGTCGGGGTTGAGAATTTCTTATAGGCTTCTCAACCCCGACCCTTTATTCGAACTAGCTTAAAGCTTTCGCTTCTCCTGCTTTGCTATGAACCACAGCTAGAGCAATCCACAACAACACAGGCACTAGGGCAATTCCAGCAGTAACTGCCAAAGGCAACGCTGCGCTTGCGGTCAAGACGAACGCGGTACCCATCACGGAGATCACGCTAGCGACGATCCCGAGAATAAATCCTGCTTTGTTGGATTCTCGGCTTACCTCGGCCACAGCCAGGACACCTGACACAACAGCAGCGAGGGCCGCGATCAGGGAAACCACTGTTAACCCATTCGCCCCGGTAAAAATTGATCCGACGGTAAAACACGCCGATACAGTGATTTTCAGTCCTGCGGACATCCCGAACATTCCTTCATTTTGCATTGAGATCACCTTCCGGAAAAGAGCGGATTATTTTGCCCAAGGGGTCGCGCACCAGGCCCCCGCTGCGGCGAGCGACGCGGCCAGACCGACTACACCGCCCTTAACTGCCTGCTTGCCCAAGAACTTCACCATAGTTTGAGCAGCCTTATTCCAATCCTTGCGGTTGATGTAGCCCAGAATCGTTCCTTCAGAAGCTCCGAAGAGGGCTCCGAATCCAGTGAAGTTCAAAACGCACTGGCCATAGCTTGCAGCTGACGCAACGGGAATATTGCCGATGTGAGTCTGCGGCACCTGGGCACGGAACTGGGCAATGATCTGCTTGCCTTTCACTTCACCAAAATGCTTGATGATGCTCTTTTCATCAACACGGAACGAACCGTCTTCATTTTGAGTGATTCCATGCGTGAAAAGCGCTTCGAGATCCTTGGCCAACTTGTCGACTTCAGCATCAGTGACCGATTCATTTGCCACTGTCGCCGCCCCTGGATTGAGCTGGGCAGGCGTCGACGCTGATGCGGGAAGTACTGTGAAGGTCAGTCCACAGGCCAGGACCGCAGCGATAGAAGCGTTCACAAACTTATTCTTCATTTTTGCTCTCCAAATGAGCGTGAACTGCCCCAGCTGGTCTCTGGGGCATCTTTCCTTAAAACATATCTAATCCAATTAGTTTAAGCTACCCCTGATGAAACACCCTATTATAAATTTACCTCCTACTAAAGTAGTATGGCGACTTCCATAAAAATGTGTTATCCAGGCACCTTCACTCCCACCCGTTCACCTTGCCCTCGCCATGGACCCAAGGCTCAAGCACCTCGACGGAACCCAGGGCACGCTTCGCAGGTGCCCTGGAATCAACCTCCGCTGCGCTGCGGTCGATGGGCCGGCCCCGCGCCCTCCGCGTGTGCACTTGGGGGTCGTCGGTCCCGTGTCCGGCCCCCTGTTTGCGCGCGGCGTTATCCTCCACGGTCGGACGCGCGCAAACAGATGCAAGGTATGATTATCCGTAACGGAAAACTGTCGTACCGCTCGTGCCTCGCTGACAGTTTTCGTTCCGGCTAATCGCCCCTTGCTCCTGCGGAGGGCTTGTTCTCGACCGCTTCGCGGTCTTCGTAAAGGACGGTTCACATGGCTCTGTTTTCTCGGAAGAAAACACCCCCGGCTTCACCGCCTAACCCGTTCGTGCGCACGCCGGAGCAGGAAGCTGCTTGGCGGGAACGGGAAGCCGTGGAGGCTGCTGCGGCCGAGGCTGCGCGGGTGGTTTATGAGCCGCGTAAGGGTGGCCGGCCTACGGTGGAGCACCCGCGCACGAAGCGTGTTTCCCTGTCTTTGTCGGATGAGGAACATGAAACCCTGGCCACTGCGGCTGGGGGCCGGCGGGTGTCAGTGTGGGCGCGGGAACGACTGCTCGAGTCACTGGCCACCGAACCCACCCCGGGCGCTGGGGCGGAAGTGGCGCGGTTGCGCGCGGATCTGGGCCGGGTTGGGTCGAACTTGAACCAGTTGATGCGAGCGGTGAACTCTGGGCAGACCGTGCCCAGTACTGAGCTGCTGGACGCTGTGCAGGCAACGCGGGAGGAATTGGCGCGGGTGCGCGGTGAGCTGCCGTGATCGCGAAAATCACGCGGGGTAAGAACCCTGGGGATATTGGAGCGTATTTGCACGGTCCAGGCAAAGCGAATGAACACACCTATACAGCGGCAGGGCAGCGGGTCTCTGGCGGTGTGGTGGTCGGGTCAAATATTGGTGCCGAGGGGCAGACTGATCCGCGGTGGTGGGCTGGTGAGCTGCGTAAGGCGTTGAACACGCGCCCGGAGATCAAGAACCCGGTCTGGCATGCTTCCTTACGCAATACCAAGGCTGATAGGACGCTGACTAATGAAGAATGGGCTGATGTTGGGCAGTCGTTCGCTGAAGGCATGGGCTATGCGGAGCATCCGTGGGTGATGGTGCGTCATGGGGATGACCACGTGCATATCGTGGTCTCACGCGTGAGTGATGTGGGGGATGTCTGGCACGGCCGGAACGACCGCCGGGCCGCGCAGAGCGCCTGCACGCGCCTGGAACAAGAGAACGGCCTGGAGAAGGCTCCACGAAGGCGTATCCAGCCGAAACTGGCCGTCACGGCGGAGCGCGAAGAAGCCAGAGGCAAAGCCCACGCCCTGGGTTCACACAGGGCGGTGAAAGAGGCCGAACGGCGCGAACTGGAAGCACATAGGGCGCGGATTCGGGAGATGCGCGAGGCGAACTTCCCGAACCCACCCACGACCCGCAGCCCGTCAAAGGGCATTGTGCCTGTGGTGCGTCCGTACACACCGCTACAGCCTAGCCGCGATGAAGGTCGAGAACGGTAGCGCATCGGGGAGGGTGGAAAACTCAAGTCTACATAGGTATAGTAAGACCTATGAAGATCACCCATTCGTTAGTTATGGTCGCCATGGCGATCCTTGAAATGGACCGGGAGAACGACGGTCAAGTATGGGGCTATGCGCTTTCAAAGCGTTCGGGGGTCCGTTCGGGCGTCCTGTATCCACAGTTGGATCGGTTGATGAACGAAGGATGGCTTGATGACCATTGGGAGGAAAGGGTGGAGGGTCAAAAGAGGCCACCCCGCCGTTACTACACCCTTACGGAGCAAGGACGCTCGAATCTTGGCACCCTCGCGCGCAAAGCCGCGGCAGAGCAGCGATTCAAGGGAATTGGGGTGGCTTTCGCGTGATTAGTGATCTTCTCATCGCACAGGGAGCGATTGGCACCTTTATGGTGGCAATCGCTGTTTTCGGGTTTGCTCCCGGAATGGTTCTGGCGTTAATTGTTCGCCTGATCCCTGATTTAGACCGCCGCAGGGAACTTCAAGCAGAGCTCTACGAGGTACCACGTTGGGATCGTCTTTTCTGGGTAGCTCAGCAATTCGAGGTCGCACTTCGAACTGGACTCCCAGTGCATATCGAGTGGTTCTGGGGAAGATATGTCTGGCATCGATGCACCCTAGAATCTGGACTAAAATCCCATCGCGAGTCGCCACACACCTTCGAAATCCCGGATAGAGAATCCAAATCAGCCATTCGCCCAGGAGACAGGGTGAAACTCATGTGGTCGGTAGCACGCTCCCCCGGGGAGCGAATGTGGGTGACTGTTACTCATCGAAAAGGGGACCAACTGATTGGAATCCTCGATAACTACGCCGTCTTTGCCTTCTTGAAGCCCGATGAAAAGATGAAGTTTCACATCGACGACATCATCGACTGCATCTTCGAGGAAGATGATGTTGAAGAGGCCGAGCTTGCCGCCTAGGTCGTGGATGCGGAACAGCTTCCGCTGATCGATCTTAAAAAGCGAGGGCCCCAGTTCCACCTGGGGCCCTCGCTCATTAGAAGCTCCGCTACAACAAGGTCGCTTCCCGATCCAAACGATCGGAGCGCTTCTCTCACAGGAGCGAGAATGCCGTGATTCTTCTGCTCTTCTTCTAACTCACGAAGCCGAACGTCTCCTTTAGCAAACGCAGTTCGTTTGCCGATCAGACACCTTGGTCGGCCTCGTGTTCAACCAGCCTAGCACGAATCCTCCGTTTGCCCTAGTAATCCGCGGGATTTAGAGGATCAGTGAAAATTATCCACCTAGTTACTTAGATTTAGTTGTTTCTACGCCGCAACGTTTGTTGATTACTTGGTCAGTCGATTACATTGGAAGTATGAAGGACAATGATATTGCCGTAGATAACTCAATAGCAGCCAACTCGGCAGCAAGTGCTGAAATGGGCCCATTGGCCTCCCTCCTCGCCCCCGAATACCCCGAATACCAAGGATCCGTCGCTCTGGCGAAGGAGATTTTCGAGGCTGCGCCGGCACGGACCAACATCCCCATCCGCCGTGCCTTCGTACGAAACGGCGACGGGGGATCTCCAGCCCCCCTAGCCGAGATTGTTAGCCGTGGTGGCCGTGGTGGGGCAGTGGCAGCCAAGTTGTACGTCGCATTGATCTGGCGTTGTTCTGCGAAGCCGTTCAACACGAGCATCGCACCCAGGAAGTGGGCGGCATTACTTGGCTTGTCTGATCCTGATCGCAAAGGGGCTCGTCGGATCACCAACGCTCTGAATCTTCTGGAGGATTTGAAGCTCGTCAAGCTCACCCGCTCCAGAGGCGATTCCTCCTTGATCACCCTGCTCGATGAGTCAGGCGACGGTTCGAAGTATCTTCCCCCGTCGGAGGCTTCCATGATTGGAGGCAAGGAAAGAGACCGCTACTTCAAGATGCCGGTGACTCTCTGGACCGATCACAGGGCCTACGCTCAACGGATGTCCTCCGGAGCTCTCGTCATGCTCTTTCTTCTCCTGGATTCCGGGTCAGGTGTCCCCACCACCCTTGCGGAGGGAACAGAGCAATGGTGGAGCGTGGAAATTTTCCAGAAGTGGTACGCCGTCAGCGGACCCATGCGCACACGCGGCACAAAGGAACTCATAGAGATGGGCCTCCTTTATGTGCGTAAAGAAGCCGTCCCCAGCTACAAAGGCCAAGGCAGCTTCGCCAAGGAGCGAGTTCGCAATGTATATCGCCTGCAGAACGCGGCGCTTATCCGGAGCAATAAGTCGCTCGACCGTCCAGACCTCCCCGATGCCACCACTTTTGCAGAGAAGATCGCCCAACTCCCAAACAGCATGAGATCACGTCCCAGCTAATGCCTTCGGCTACTTCAAGGCAGCCACATCTGGCGTTGAAGAATGAGGGTTCCTTTTGTACTCAAAGGGAATCCTTGATGTATGCCTCGGGGAATGAACTAGCCATCAGCCCCGAGGCATAGCCCGACCAGCGGGAAAGGAATCTATCCCTTTCTGCCCAAGATGGAAGCCTTAGAACGCTCGAACTCTGCCTCAGTGATTGCACCACTGTTCATCAGGGCGGCAAGCTTCTCTAATTCTTCTGCCAACGACGGTTCACCAGCTGCAGGTACGGCTGCCAATGTTGGCTGACGATTGGTCATGACCGACACGATGATCGCAGCAATAATGAGCAAGAGCCCAGCACACGCAATAACCCAGGCGGGGACTGTGGCCGCGTCCAACTGCTCAATGCACCGACGTGTTGAATAAGTCGTTCCAGCAAAAGCATCAACAACTCTAGCGGTGCCCAAATCAGGTGCAAAAACTGACCCACAGTTATTAATGGGGCGCAGGAGGAGGAAAAGACCAAGCGCCGTAGTCACCGCACCGATCCACCCGAGCCATGTGGGAGCGGAACTTTTTTGTACTGCATTTTCTTCAGTATTCATGAACGATCTTTCGCAAGTGATGTGTCTGGGGAATCTCCAGATTTCATCAACCATAGCGGGGCTGTCTACCTGCGAAACATTTTTT